>NZ_JBFUIJ010000006.1:0-224887 GCF_056401935.1 Mucilaginibacter sp. P4_D1 | reverse complement strand
CTCATTTTTTAAAACACGTTACACGCTATTGGACCTMCAGCTTTTTTCGCCTTTTTCGTTATTAAGCCTTGTTGATATCGCTAACGTTAAGAAATGGTTTTATTATCCGCTTTCAACAAGCAATATTTTTGAAATCATTTATTGTTTTAGCTTAAGTTATTGCTTAAGCAATCAATTGGGCTTACCAATTAAAAAAGCCGCTGTTACGGTTATATCGTCATACGGCGCAGGTTTGCTTGTGTGGACCATTTTTATAATGTTTTTGAGCATTAACTTGAGTTAAATACTCAATGAAAATACTTATGAAGCAACTTCATAATAGCGGAAACCGAAAAGCTGATAGAGTAGGTGCAATTACAACTTAATTTTTTTTATGAAATCTTTGGAACTTGAGAAGATGGCGTTGATTAATGGTGGCTCGAAAGACGGGCTTGCCACAGGCGCCGGAGTTGCATGCGGTCTTGCAATTTCGGGTGGTGTATTTGGTGGTTTTGGCATTTTTGTAACGGGTGCCATATTTGGGCCAACCTGTATTGGATTAGCTATCGGAGCTGCTGTTAGTAACTAATTATTTAACCTTAAAAACAAAAGAAATGAGAAATTTAGAACTTATCGAACTCGAAGAAATTCAGGGTGGATCTGCAGCGGCAGGTTTTTGCGCAGGTTTAGCAGCTGGTGTTTCAGTTGCAGGCGTTGCAACATTATTAGGAGCAACTGTAGCAACAGGCGGCGTAGCTGCCTGGGTAGTTGCCGGGGCTGGCGTTGGATGCGCAGCCTATGGTATTTACTCACTATTCTCTTAAAACTTTTTGAGGGATTGGGAAGCGTTTTCCAATCCCTCTTAATAGTACATACATGGATATGATCGATTTAAAAAATATATGCAAAGCGTTTAACAACAAAAAAATATTAGATGGTATTGATATTACGGTTAACCAAGGGGAATGTTTGTGCTTAATTGGACCCAATGGTGCCGGGAAGAGTACGATTTTAAATATAATACTTGGTTTGTTAACCCCCGATTACGGGGAATTGCAAATAATGGGAGAGACCTACTATGATAAAAGCAATACTATAAAGGGAAAAATTGGGTGTATGCCCGAAAAATCATTATTAATTGAGGACCTATCCGGATATGATTTTTTAATGCTCCATGGGCTGCTGTTATGCATGAAAAAGATAGATTTAAAAAATAAGATCGACGATTTAATCAGCCTGTTTTTTGATGATAAGAGTTTAATAGATAACATGATATCTACCTATTCTACAGGGAACAAAAAGCGCCTTGAGTTTTGTGCCGCATTATTAAACTCGCCCAGTATTCTTATTCTTGATGAACCCTTTAACGGACTTGACCCGGTATTTGTTGATAAACTGATACGGGTTTTTAAATTAATGATGTTAAAGCAAAAAACCTTAATCATCTCAAGCCACGATCTCTCTTATATAAAAGAATTGGCTACAGATGTAGCCCTAATTAGCCACGGTAAGATTATCATAAAGGAAAAAAAAGACAATTTTTATGCCCAGGGCGAAACTGTATTGGAGAATTTTTTTAAATACTTACCCAAAGAACACATAAGGCCTGATGAAGTACTACTCCCCAACTGGATTTAAATTACGTCAATTATTTTCAATATTAAAATTTTTATCAATACTGCTATCTAAGAAAAAGGTAATTGTAAACYATAAAAAAACCGATATAGTGTTAGTGGCCTTAGTAATCTTGCTGATAGTTTTTGACGGTTTTATATTCGGCAAACTGAATGATTTAATACTTACAAAGCATGTTAAATTTAATTTAGTATCTGCACTTTCACTGGCTACCGGAGTAATCATTGTTGTAAAGTACATATTTCCAACATTCAGGACCATTCGGTTTGTCAATAATCCTTACTATAACTTAAACCCGGTTATAAAATATTCGGTAAGTCTTTTTCGCGACTTGTTCTCGTTTTTTTATATGGTAATATTGCTTTTTTTTATTTGCTTCGCCGCCTTTTCCAAATCCATTGTCTTTACAGACATTTTTAGTGTTTTACTGTTGTTATTCGTTTATTTTCATATAAACCGTGCCATAAGAACTGTTTTCGAATCAAAGTTTAATATTGGTCATATTGTATACCTTTTTTTTGGCATTTTAACTGTTTGGTTTTACTTTTTAAAGGTTTCCAATTTTTACCTGTTGTTGCTATTGGTTTTAATTTTTATCGTTTCCTATTATTCCTACGGGCAAATTGCGGTTCAGACCAAAGCATTATCCATAAATATCAAATCAAAAAATGCAAATACTTCAGCCCTTGTATTACGATATTTATTGTCGGCTAATAAAATTCGATCTACCATAATTCTGCTATACCTGGTAAAATTGGTTTACTTAATTGGCACGTCAACAGGTTTGCTGAAATTTATGGCTGGTTACCAGTTTTTTTACCTTGTTTGTATTTTACCCATATTGTTGTTTACCTATCTTTTTAACAACATATTCGCATTTGGTGTTGATTTATATCGCAACGTTTTTTTTAGCCAGAACATTCATAAAACTATAATTAGAACCTATATATATCCTTTGATATTGGTGTTGCTGCCGTTAGATTTATTTATTGATATACTAATATTCATTTTGCAGGCTTTTTTTGGCCGGTACTTTAAAATCATCGTTCCAATCGATTATAGTTTCTTTCTACTTTACTTCTCGGTTTGTTTAAGTTTAATAGCGATGTCGCTGGTGTTCTCTTTAAAATATCCAAAAACGTTGGTCGACTCCATAAACAAGCAAACCAATACGAATTTTATCAGTTCGCTGGTAACGCTCATCGTCGGGATAATAGCGGCGGTAGCTTTATATTGTCAAAACACTATTTTAATTTGTTCAGTCGCTGTATTAAATGTAGCCACCTGTATAATTTTCGCTGGCTATTTTTTTAGGCAGGCAGCAGCTAATTTCAATAAACCTTTCATTTCAACCTAAGGTATAACCGAACATTTTTTAGTTAATATGAAGAAAAAAATCATAGCAATTGTTTTAGGTCTCATAGCCATAGTAGTATCAGTACTCATGTATAGTATAATTATAAAAATGAGGTTTAACTCAAAAATGGAATCGCAGTTAGGCGTTCCGCCTAACATGAAATTCCGGCTGATGCAGGATACTACTAAATATTTTCTTTCAAAAGATATTCCCCAAAAACGTCCATGTATTATTATTTACTACAACACCATGTGCGGCTCCTGTAGGTATGAAGCCGAGGAGTTGGTAAAAAATCAAAGTGCATTTAGTAATACTTCCCTGATAATGGTTTCCAATGAACCTTTTGGACAAATAGACGATTATTTTAAGGTATTTAAACTTGGCAGCTTAAAAAATTTAACCATGCTAAAATCTGATGATGATGAGTTTTACAAAGCTTTTGGCTCCCGCAGAACCCCAGGTATCTTCATTTACAATAAAGATTTAAAATTAGTGAAAAACTATTCAGGCGAAACAAAAATTTCTGCGCTTACCCAATGGTTAAATTAAGAATGGATGCCATTAAAGCAACTATATCCCAGATAAATTAACAACTATTTGCTTTGCACAAATAATTATGCAGGTATGAATAAAAAAATTAGAAAATCATTCACTAAACAGCATGATCAATCTGATTGCGCTGTTGCGTGCTTACTTTCGGTGGTCAGATACTATAACGGCGATGATTCTTTTGAAAATATAAGACAAATAAGCGGAACCTCTGTTCAAGGTACTACCATGCTTGGCCTTTATAGGGCTTCACAATCGCTTGGGTTTAATGCCGAAGCATTTGAGGTTGATGACATAGCCGAAATAAAAAAAAATGATGGCCCATGTATCTTGCATGTTTTGGTAGATGGCTATCTGGAACATTACATAGTTTTATACAAATATGGGCCGTCGGGATTTTTAATTGGCGATCCCGCAAAGGGCGTTTCTGAAATATCTGAAGCCGAACTTTTAAAAATTTGGCAAAAGAGATATATGTTGCGGCTTTCTTGTAACGAAACCTTTAATGACAGGGAAACTAAAAGAGGCAGTAAGTTGGCGTGGATTAGGGCGTTGATTGATGATGACTTAACATTGTTGTTTGCTACAGCCTTTATGGGATTAATAATCGCTGCATTGTCGCTTTGCATGCCTATACTTTCGCAAAAGTTGATAGATAATGTTTTACCCGAGCGTAATACATTTAAATTATCTATTAGCTTGATTTTGGCAACCGTTCTGTTAGTGACAAAAAGCGGGGTGAATTACCTCAGGTCGGTAATGTTGTTGAAGCAGGGGGTAGCGTTTAATAACCGTATTACCAATAAATTTTATAGCCTGCTATTGTCATTGCCTAAGAACTTTTTTTCGAATAGGAAAACTGGTGATTTAATATCGCGGTTAAACGATACTTACAGGATTCAACAAACCATTAGCTTTTTGGCAGGTTCGGTTGTTATTGATTTACTTATTGTTATAGTCTCGGTTTTTTATGTTTTTAATTTTGGCGTCATTATAGCGCTTTGCACTTTAGCAAGTATCCCGCTCTCTTTTGCGTTATCAAATATATATTCCGATAAAATATTAACCGGACAAACGGATGTAATGAAAGCTTATGCCCGGAACGATAGTAACTATATTGATTCTATCCAGGGTATTGACGTTATTAAAATGTCGGGACTTGAAAAAGGGTTTAGCAGGGTCACGCAGAATTTTTTTAAAATATTTCAATCCGAACTTTATAAACTTGGAATAACCAAAACCCGGTTAAATTGGTGGTCAGAAATTATTGGGATAGTTTTATTGATGACCATTTTAACCTGCAGTTCGCTATTGGTAATAAGCCATAAACTCAAAATAGGGGAGTTAATGGCGATATTAACGGTAACGTCGGGCATTATATCGGCGGTTGTTCGCCTGGCCATGTCAAATATTCAAATTCAGGAAGCTAAAGTCGCCTTTAACAGAATGTATGAATTTGTTTATTTGGAAGGAGAACTAAGTTTAAACCCGGATAGCGGCGCACCCCACGGCAATAGCATTACTTCCATTGTTATAAAAGATATATCATTCAGGTTTATTGGGCGGCCAAAGTTGTTAGATAAAGTTTCTTTTGAGCTATCCAAAGGACAAATTTTTGTTATTCTTGGAAAAACAGGCAGTGGGAAAAGTACCATATTTCAAATTTTGCAAAAATTTGCTTTTATCGAATCCGGGCAAATTACCATAGACGGTAATGATTTGAATGCTTATGATAACGCCGGTTGGCGATCAAATGTTGCGGTAGTGCCCCAGGATATTAAGTTTTTTAACTGCAATCTGCTTCAAAATATAGCCTTGAATTTTGATACCCAGGAAGCAGAGCCAGACCTTGCTTATTTGCAGGAAGAGATGGTTAAAGTTTATAAATTTTGCGTAGAGTACGGATTTGATAATTATTTTAGTTTATTTCCGCAAGGATATGGCACCTTATTAGGCGAAGACGGCGTTAGCCTTTCAGGGGGGCAAAGGCAATTGGTTGCCTTTGCCAGGGCTCTTTACCGCAAACCACAATTGCTTTTACTTGACGAGGCTACCGCATCAATGGATAGCGATACCGAAAACTTTATTATCAAATTGTTGGATAACTTAAAAGAAAAAATGCTAATAGCTATGATTACACACAATATTGGCTTAGCAGAAAGGCTTGGCCCTGTATATAATATTGATCAAAAGAAATATTTTGTTAAGGCCGATGCTGTTATCTGAAGGTTAAATTTGGTTATTTTTTATATTTTAGAGAAATGTTTATTAATTATTAAATGCTATGAAAACTTGGGGAATGTTAGGGATTTTAGGAGTTGGGTTAATTTTGATTGTAGCGGTATTATACCTGGTTCCAAACTTGAGGATGGAATATCCCGGATTGTACAAATACTCATGGAAAGCACTTATAATTTGGGGGATAATATTTGCCGGGTATTACCTGATGTTTTTACTGAAAAATAAGTATAACGTTGTTGATAAATAGGGCGTGGCACTCACAGATGAACAAGTTTAAACGTGCCAATAGCAACCAATTGAAAAGTGTGTAAAAGAAACTCACTTTCAGGGAAAAGCCGAACGCGCAAACTCAGGTAATGCAGATGCTGCTACCAGCAACCTGTTATCCACGGGGATTTCAATCTTTACCCGGCTGTTTTCGCCGCACAGCTTGTTTTTAATAAAATTGGCATGTTTGTTACAAAGCGGCCGGCAATAACCTACCATTAGCTTTGTTCTGGCTTCTTAGGAAAGGGAGATACATGGTAAAATGATCTGTGAAAAAACTGATCATAAACCAAATTTATCCGCTCCTTGTTTAAATTTCGACGGTATTGCTTATTTGGCCTTTGAGATAGGTGGCGCAATTTGATTCAAATATTCGTCCTGCAGGATAGTTTTTACGGCACTGATAGCGGATAGTGTACTTGTTTGCTTAAATATTTACTTCCACTATACTTCTGGCACCGAGGCGAGCATCGTGAAAGCGCACCACATCGTCAATTATCATGCATCAGGATTGATGGTTCAAAAAGCAATTTTTTAACTTTCCGCCTTCCCTTCAAAAGACTTTCCTCCTTAATCTTCATAATGCCTTTTTGAAATTGCATATTTGCACCGCTAAGCGGGTAACATATCGCTTACAAGGCAGTCATAGAGAAATAATTAATAATATATTCATCAAAAAATAAACAAATTTGTGATGTGCTTATCTGACTTAATCATCTGCACATCTGAAATTTGAAATTTGCACATCCGAAAAAATGAACTGGAAATTCTGGAAGAAAGATAAAACCACACCGAAAAAGAAAAAAGGGGCCGCCCGCGAATGGGCCGATGCCATTTTGTTTGCAGTGATAGCGGCTACCCTTATCCGTACACTTTTTATTGAAGCTTATGTTATCCCAAGCGGATCGATGGAGGGCTCGCTGCTTGTTGGCGATTACCTGTTTGTAAGTAAGGTTAACTACGGTGCACGTATGCCAATAACGCCATTGGCTGTGCCATTTACCGCGCATACCATACCGTTTACCGAAACCAAATCGTACCTGGATGTGCAATTGCCTTATTACCGGTTGCCAGGTTTAAGCGATATAAAAAAGGGCGATATTGTGGTGTTTAACCTGCCCACGGAAGCCGATTCGCCGCTATACCGGCCGGTTGACCGCCGTGAAAACATTATTAAACGATGCCAGGGTACCCCGGGCGATACGCTTAGTTTGGTTAATGCATTGGTGTATGTTAACAGTAAGCCCAGGCCGGCAGTTGAAGCCGGTAAAATGGCCTATGTTATAAAAACAGATGGCAGCGGGATAAACCCCGATGTAGTTAACGAATTGCACCTGGAAAGTTTTGGCGCTGTTGACAACACCACTTTTACAGCCAATGCTACTGTTGAATCGGTTAGGCAGTTAAAAACCTATTCCAATGTAAAATCGGTAACGCCCAATATCGCTATTAAAGGCTTGGTTGACGATGCAAACCCGGTATACCCGCTATCGCATCCCGATTATCAGCTGGGCACCATGCCGCGCTACAACTGGAACGTAGATAACTTTGGCCCTGTAATTATTCCCAAAAAAGGCTGGACAGTTAAGCTGGATAGCACTACCTTCCCGATATATGGGCGGGCTATAGCTATTTACGAGCACAATACCGTAAAAGTTGTTGGCAAGGATGTTTTTATAAACGGAAAAAAAGCCGATACTTACACCTTTAAAATGAACTACTACTGGATGATGGGCGATAACCGCCATAACTCCACCGATTCACGCTATTGGGGCTTTTTGCCCGAAGATCACGTAGTTGGCAAAGCATTATTTACCTGGATGAGTATTGATAGTACGGCATCGTTTGCAAATAAAATAAGGTGGAGCAGGTTGTTCAGGGGTATAAAATAGCTGTTACTTAAAGAAATATATAGTGAATATTATAATTGCGTTTTTGTTATTTGTAGTTCTGCCTTTTATTGGTTTATATAAATTATTTGAAAAAGCCGGCAGGCCGGGTTGGGAGGGTGTGATACCCGTTTATAATATTTACATCATGATAAAACTGAGTGGCAGGCCGTTATGGTGGATGGCACTCATGTTACTGCCGGGGTTAAACATATTAGTGTTTGTTGGCCTGATGGTCGACTTTTTAAAGTCATATGGCAAGTTTTCATTAAGTGAACATATTGGCGGTGTTGCATTGCCGTTTATATTTTTGCCAAAGTGGGGTTTCGATAAGGATACTAAATATGTTGGCCCATCGGCCAACCTGGAGTTTAGGGAAAAATATAAGAAGGCGCTTAAAAAAACCGCGGTACGCGAGTGGGCCGATGCCATTATTTTCGCGGTGATAGCTGCTACGCTGATCCGCACCCTGTTCATTGAGGCGTACGTGATCCCAAGTGCATCTATGGAAAGCTCGTTGCTTATTGGCGATTACCTGTTTGTAAGTAAGGTTAACTACGGTGCCCGGTTGCCCATGACACCTGTAGCCTTTCCGTTTGCGCACCATACCATGCCTCTTATTAATACCAAGGCTTACTGGGACGGCATCGAGCTGCCTTATTACCGCCTGCCTGGTTTAAGCGACATTAAAAAAGGCGATGTGGTGGTGTTTAATTACCCCATGGATGCCGATGCGCCTTTGAGCCGCCCGGTTGATAAACGCGAGAACTTTATAAAACGCTGTCAGGGTACACCCGGCGATACGCTGAGCGTGGTAAATGCCCAGGTGTTTATTAATGGTAAAGCCAAAACAACTCCTGTAAATGGCGAAATTACTTACCGCGTACAATACGACGGCACGCCGATTAACCCCGACCTGATAAGCGACCTGCACCTGGCCGATATTGCCACTACTGATAGGGCTAATGAGTTTGTAACAAACACTACGGTAGCATCGGCCAATGCTTTAAAAGGGTACGCGAATATTAAATCAGTTACCCCCGATTTGGCTAAGCCCGGAGCTTCTGACGGATATACTGTTTTCCCATTAAAATATCCTAACTATAAAATTACCGCAAGTTTCCCCCGGTTTACCTGGAACCAGGATAATTACGGACCAATCATCGTACCTAAAAAAGGCTGGACAGTAAAGTTGGATAGCTTAACATTCCCGGTATACGGCCGCGCTATCGAAATTTACGAAGGCAACAAAGTTGAAGTAGTTGGCAAGGATATCCTGATTAATGGTAAAAAAGCCGACAGCTATACCTTTAAAATGAACTACTACTTTATGATGGGCGACAACCGCCATAACTCTGAAGATTCACGTTTCTGGGGTTTTGTTCCCGAAGATCATATTGTGGGCAAGGCGCTTTTTATCTGGATGAGTATTGACGACCAGGCCGGCTTCCTGCATAAGATCAGGTGGAGCAGACTGTTTAACGTTATTAGGTAAGTTGAAAGGTATGATGTTATATGTCACGGCAAGCCCAAACCATGCTCCGTAAAAGGGCTATATGAGCTAAAGGGCATTTACAAGCAGCACAAAGGTCATGGGGATGAACACCGTGCGTGTACTTTGCGTGTATCGCTTCTTCCCTAAAAAAACTTGCTAAATATCGTCGTTGATCGCAACAACAATAACCAACTATAGTTGGTCACTTGACACAAACTCAGGTTATTTAAGAAAGTTAAATGCTACTACCCAAGATGCTTGGTTTTTGGATAATTTTATTTTTTTTCGAGGGGTTTAACTCTTTTTAATTAGAATGTAAGGGTTTCGATCAAATACTGTCATGATATTGCTTCCGGCTCCRTATCGGTTTTATATCTTTAGCCCAACCAATAACATTATGCCCCTCAAAACAGTTATTATTTTTACGCTCTCTGCACTGCTTTCAACTACTGGCAATACGCAACAGGCAGGTAAAACAATTCAAATCAATATCGATACGCTGTTAAATGCCCGCCCGGTTAGCACCGGTTTCGATGGCTTGATAAAAAGCTGGACAAAAGGTATTGATGGTAACGGCGATGGCGATGGCTATCTCACCATGTCGGCCGCCATTTATTGCGACAATAAAGATCCTCATGCCCTGCCGGATAATCCGCTGATCCCTGCTACCAACATGCATCCGGCAATTAAATTGCACTATAATAATCGCGACAGTGTGGGCTACCAGGCCCGTTTTGTTTCGGGTGAGGGGAGATTTGCTTTTAATGTTCCGGCGAAGAGATACCAGGGAATATATTTAAGTCTTACCAGTTCCGAAGGCCCGTCGCAGCTACAGATACAACTGATTTATAAAGACGGTACCGACATAAAGGATTTTACTTTGCCCGATTATTATAACGATATACCTACAGGCGATGAAAACTTAAGTTATCTGGTGCATAACCTGGCCAAATGGGGTAAAAAGAATATAATGACAGAAAGCGATCATCATAATATTGATGTGCTTAATGTCCATCCAAATCCTAAACGGGTGCTCGGGCGTATCATCGTTAAAAAGAGTAAGCCGGGTTTCCTGGTTTTTTGGGCAGCTACAGGTACGGTTAATTAACGTGTATCTTTAATTACCGGGCATTACAAAACAACCGATTATTACCTTAATTTTGCAGCGAATTTTAAAGGTGCGATTTTTTGATGCGTTTAATTGCTTTAAGTTTTTTGTTGATGTGCTGCGTTATTTTTGCCGCCTTTGGCCAGCAGGATACTACGGCCGGACGTAAGACGCCGTCTTCCAGGCATATCAGCATTAGCGGTAATTCCGTGCTGGATTCCGTTGCTAACGCTATGCAAGCCCGAAAACTTTTTGTGGCTGACTCAATAGCAATGCGCTTTATCCGTGTGCCCGATTCAAGTACCACCAATGAATTTACCGATAGTTTACTTGCCCACACCCAATATAAAGGATATGGTTTTTTAGATATTCACCTAAAAACAAAAAGTAAGGTAAAGGATGGCCTTGGCCGCCCGCAGCGCGATCCCTGGGTTATTGCAATTATTATTGCCCTGTTACTGTACACGGCAATATTAAATATCACCCTCAACAGTGACGTGAGTTTTGTATGGCATTCATTTTATAGCAAGCGCGTTTTATCGCAGGCCGGCAAAGAAGATGGGGTGGTAAGCCTATGGGCTTTTTTAGGATTGTTTTTGCTTTTCTGTTTAACTTTTAGCCTGTTTTTATTCCAGTTGGCAGCTTATAAAGGTGTTTATTACGTGGTGAGCGGCAGCAGGCTTTTTGTTTTGCTTACTATTGGTGTTATTGCTTTGTTTGCGCTAAAATTTGTTGTACTTAAGCTGTTGGGCTTCGTGTTTGATATTAATAAACTGGTTAGCGAATACCTGAATATATTACACCTTACTTATTTTAATATAGCATTCGTTTTTTTACCGGTAGTGATATGTTTTAGCTTATTGGGTTCGCAGTACGTCCCGGTATTGCTTACCCTAACACTCATCATTGTTATCATAATTTTTATATGGCAATATCTCAGGAGCAGCGTAAACATAATTTCTACTTTTAGATTTCACAAATTTTATTTATTTACGTATCTTTGTGCCCTCGAAATTTGCCCTATTTTAATTTTGATAAAGGCATTAAACATTAGGATTTAGGTAGTTAAAAGTATTGACTTGGAAGACAGAAAGAAAAAGGTTAAAAGTATATTAGTTACTTTATCAAAACCCGAAAACGACAAAAATCCGTACGCCGAGCTGGCTAAAAAGCTGAACCTGAAAATTGATTTCAGATCATTTATTCATGTTGAGGGCGTACCGGCAAAGGATTTCAGGAAGGAAAAAATTAACCTGGGCGATTTTACCGCGGTTATTTTTACCAGCCGCAACTCTGCCGACCATTTCTTCCGCATTTGTGAAGAGATGCGCTTTGAAGTGCCTGTAGAAATGAAATACTTCTGTTTGTCTGAAACAATTGCCCTTTACCTGCAAAAGTATATACAGTACCGCAAGCGCAAAATCTTTTTTGGCAAACAAACAGCTGCCGATTTAGCCGAAGTGTTAAAGAAGCATTCTGCCGAAAAATTTCTGTACCCATGCTCGGATGTAGCTGCCGAAGAGACCCAACGCTTCTTGTTGGAGAATGGTTATAACTTTACCCCTGCAGTGTTATTCCGTACCGTTTGCAGCGATCTATCAGACCTGGCCGAGGTGTTTTATGATGTTATCGCCTTCTTCAGTCCTTCAAGCATCCAATCCCTCTATAAAAACTTTCCCGATTTTAAACAGAATAATACACGCATAGCAGCCTTTGGTGCAACAACCCATAAAGCAGTGCTTGAAGCGGGTTTAATACTGGATATTCCTGCACCAACACCAGCTGCTCCATCCATGACAATGGCTATTGAACAGTATTGTAAATTGGTAAATAAATAAAAAAAAGGAAATTTATTTACCAATTCGAAACTTTTTTGTGGTTAATAGCGTATTAGTGACATCTAATTTACACTTAAGTAGTTAGTTAGTTCATTGTTTTTTGCACTGTAATTTATTAATAAAACAATGCTTGTAGCATTTAAAGGGGCCTTTTATTGCTTAATTTAAATGTTTTTTGGCGCGGTAACGCAAATTTGATATATTCGGGGGTCTTATAATGTTATATTTTTATAACTGATTTTTGATTTTAAAATGAAGCAGATATACTTTTTAATAGTTGTTTTAGCTGGTGGTGTGTTAAGTGGTTGCGGTGGCGGCGGCGATAGGGGCGAGCTAACCGGGGTGCCGCAGCGTTCTTTTAAGGCCGAAGTGCCTTACGGAATGGTTTATATACCAGGCGGTTCATTTATGATGGGGCAAACCGATCAGGATGTAACATTTGCACAAACAGCCCAACCAAAACAGGTAACAGAAGCACCATTTTTTATGGACCAAACAGAAATCACCAACAGTGAATACAAGAAATTTGTGTTTTGGGTGCGTGACTCTATCGCTATCACCAATTATGTAAACGACAATAAATATTATTTGCAGCCAAAAGGCGGCCGTGGGGCCAACGCAAGCGGTAAAAAATATATCAATTGGGCTTATGTAAAAAAGAACCCGGTTTGGAGTAACAAAAAAGGCGCCGCAAGCAACAAATCGAAGCTTCAGGGGATGTTTTACCAGAACGAAGACCGCGTTTTTGATCGCGACGAACTGGATGTACGCCTGCTTAAATACAACTACGCGCTTATGGTGCTGCGCGATGCTGCAAACCACAGGAATGATCCAAAATCTAGGCGTTCGGATTTCATTCTGCGCGATACCGTTACGGTATATCCTGATACATTGGTGTGGTTGAGCGATTTTTCGTACGCTGCTAATGAGCCTATGGTTGAGGCTTATTTTTCACATCCTGCTTTTCGGAATTATCCCGTAGTAGGTGTTACCTGGAGACAGGCAAGAGCATTTACGGTTTGGCGCACACGCTACAACGAAGCTTATAAAAATTCAAGACATTTACCTCCACGTGCCGATTACCGCTTACCTACCGAAGGGGAATTTGAATACGCTGCCCGTGGCGGCAGGTTAGGTACCGATTACCCATGGGGCGGTCCTTATATTAAAAATGCAAAAGGTTGTTTATTGGCAAACTTTAAACCAGGCCGCGGTAATTACACAGATGATGGCGGTGCGTACACTGTAAACGTACGTTCCTATTTCCCTAATGATTACGGCTTGTATAACATGGCCGGCAATGTGGCAGAGTGGACATCATCAGCTTTTGACGAGTCTGCTTCAACATTTGTTCATGACCTTGCTCCAACCTTTGCCGTTGAGGCAAAATCTTCTGATCCCGAAGTGCTTAAACGTAAAGTTGTACGGGGGGGATCATGGAAAGATATCGGTTATTTCCTTCAAAATTCTACCCGTACCTACGAGTACCAGGACACAGCTAAATCATACATCGGTTTCCGCTGCGTAACAAGTTACCTGGGCCGGGACATCAAAGACAAACGATAAACAAAACAAAAACGTAAAATCTAAAAACAAAGTTATTTCTGATTATTATGGCTGGAACAGGAAAGAAAAAACCATTTGGAATAGGAAACATTATTTCAATCGGGGCAACGGTAGTTATTATCGGTTTGTTATTTAAAATTCAACACTGGAAATATGCTTCTGAGTTTATCACCGCAGGTTTAACAACCGAGGCTATACTTTTCTTTATTTTAGGGTTACAACGCGAAGACAAAGAGGTTGATTGGGTGCGGGTATATCCTGAGTTAAATGAGGATTTTCAGGGCGAACTGCCAAAGTCATCATCGCACCCGGTTGCTATTGGTGCAACAAACACTACCGCAGCTTTAGATAAAATGCTTGATGATGCCAAAATTGGACCGGACCTGGTACGCAGCCTGGGCGATGGTTTAAGAACCTTTGGCGATAAAGTTGCAGCTATATCAAGAGTAACTGATGCCGGCGAAGCTACTATTGCTTTTACTGCTAAAGTAAAAACAGCAACCGCAAGTTACGATAACCTGAGTGCAGCATTTGAAAAAGCTTCGGCCAACTTAGCCGAAATGGCCGATACCAATGTAGATTCAAAAGCTTATCATGAGCAGGTAAACAAACTGGCTAAAAATTTGGGATCATTAAACGCGGTTTACGAATTGGAGTTACAGGATTCAAACGCGCACTTAAAATCGATGAGCAAGTTTTACCAAAACATGGCTTTAACCATGAATAACTTTAACGAATCGTTAGATGACTCGAAACAGTTTAAGGAAGAGGTTGGTCGTTTAGCAAAAAACCTGGGATCATTGAACGCTATATATGGCAATATGCTTACAGCCATGAATCAGCCACGTGTTAGTTAATTTATTAAACAGAATTTTTTAAAAGCTAAGATTTATATAGATGGCCGGAGGTAAGGAAACCCCAAGACAGCGAATGATAGGTATCTTATACCTGGTGCTTTTAGGCTTAATTGCCCTGAACGTACCAGAGAACCTGTTGGATGCTTTTAAAAATATTGCAAGAAGTTTGGATGCATCTACAAAGAATGTAAATACCAGCCTACAAAACACATATAGTTCATTTGAGGAAAAGGTAAAAGCCCAGCCCGATAAGAAAAAGTACTACGATGCTGCTAAACAGGCAACAGCGATGACGGATGATTTGAGTAAGTACATTGATGACCTGAAAGCTGAGCTTAAGGAAAAAGGTGGGGGTATCAATCCTGAAATTGACGATATTAACGCTCGCGACAATTTAGATATATCATCAGAAGTGATGATCAACGGCAAAAAGGCCGATGTTCTCAAGGAAAAAATAGAGGCTACACGTGCCAAACTGCTGCAATTATTAGGCAAGGATGCCGAAGGCGTAAATTTTTCTTTAAATGCTGATGCACCAAAAGCAAACGCCGGGATGCAACAAAAAAGCTGGCAACAAGCTTATTTTGGCGAAGGCGTCCCCTTGGGAGCAACCATAACCACGCTTGCCAAAATACAGGCAGATACAAAAAATGCCGAAAATGAAGTTGTTAAGAAATTATACAGCAACGTTGATAAAGCCGAAGTAACGCTAAATGCGTTCCGCGCAGTGGCGGTTGCACCAAGCAGCTATGTTTTAGCAGGTCAGCAATTTAAGGCAGACATTTAT
The DNA here is from genome assembly GCF_056401935.1 of Mucilaginibacter sp. P4_D1. NCBI lineage: Bacteria > Pseudomonadati > Bacteroidota > Sphingobacteriia > Sphingobacteriales > Sphingobacteriaceae > Mucilaginibacter > Mucilaginibacter sp. P4_D1. The sequence continues at coordinate 209,319 of NZ_JBFUIJ010000006.1, read as the reverse complement.
TTGACGGCTTATGATTCACATACCAATCCAACTATTACGGTAGGAGGATCGGCTGTGCCGACTAAAGATGGTATTGGAACTTATACAACTACGGCAAGTGGCGAGGGTAAGCATACTATGAGTGGCGTATTGGTTGTTAAAGCAGTTGATGGTGGACCGGATAAAAGGTACACATTTTCGCAAGACTATATGGTTGCAAGACCATCGGCTGTGGTATCGCCTGATAAAATGAATGTATTGTACATTGGCGTACCAAACCCGGTATCAGTGTCTGCTCCAGGTGTGCCTACTTCAAGTTTAAATGTAAGCATGAATGGTGGTTCCATCAGCGGCTCTGCGGGGCACTACACCGTTAAAGTGAGTAACCTTGGCGCAGCTAAAATTACGGTTAGCGGGGAGAAAGGAATGGTTTTAGGAACATCTGAATTTCGCGTAAAACGGATTCCCGATCCTAAAGCCCAGTTTGCCGGCAAAACAGGCGGAGTAACGAGTGCTGCTAACATCAGGGCTCAAAATAGGCTGTTTGCCAGGTTAGAGAATTTTGACTTTGATGCTAAATTTAATGTAACACACTTTACGATACTGATAATCAGGCCGCGTTTAGATGCAGTTATTTATTCGGCCAACAGTGGCGAATTTACAGCTGCTATGAGCACCGCCATAAATACAGTAACGCCGGGGAGTACTGTTGTATTCAGAGATATTGTAGCAGTTGGCCCGGATGGATTGTCGAGGCCGATTGATCCGATTGTATTATCCGCAAATTAAACGCGTATGAAAAAGAGAATTTTAATTGTTTTACTTTGTTTTGCCTGCGTTGGTGCTTATGCACAAAGTAAGCTTAAGAAGAAATCTACGAGGAAACCAACCAGTACCTCTGCTGCCGCAAGAAGGAGAACTACTACTCCGCCGCCACCTTCAAATACGGTGGCCAGTCAGCCAGCTCCTGATACAGTTAATAAAAAACCGATGAAGCCTTTTGAAAGGCCGCTTGATGGCTACTATAAAAAGAACAACATTTTAAATGCCAAAGTAACCCCGTACCCCAACTTGCGCGAAAGCGATGTGGCATTTGCCAAAAGGGTGTGGCGCGAGATTGACGTGCGCGATAAAATGAATACCTACCTTGCTTCGCCAAAACGCCGTTTAATTGACGTTTTGCTGGATGCTATTACTGCAGGCGAATTAACCGCGTATGATGCTACCCAAGGCAAAAAAGATGATGTGAATGGCGATGGTTTCTCCACACCGTTGCCGCCAGGCGCAGCACGCGCAAGGCTTGCCGGTGGCGATAGCAGCGTTGTTAGTATACCAGACAAGGATGGCAACATTGTTTCATCAAAGAAAGTAGCTAATGAGTTTATTCCGGATAGTGTTGTTAAATTCAGGATTAAAGAGGATTGGGTATTTGACAGGCAACGCTCAATATTTGAGCCCCGCATTATAGGTATTGCTCCACTAATAAAACCAAAATCTGCTCCCGGCGTATCTGCCGACCTTGTTGGATATCAACCGGCATTTTGGATATATTTTCCCGAAGCACGCCAGGTATTGGCTACCAAAGAAGTGGTTAGCCGCGCCAGCGATGCAACAGGCTTGAGTTTCGACGATGTTTTCATGAAGCGGATTTTTGCCAGTTATGTTGTTAAACAAAGTAACGATAAGGACGAAAGCGTTAAGGATTACGCACAAGGGATAGATAAGCTATACGAATCGGAAAGGATCAAGAAGAGTTTGATGGATTGGGAACTTAACCTTTGGCAGTATTAATTGTTAAGTTAAAATTCAAAAGTAAAAAGTCAAAACTGGTATGGTTTTGACTTTTTGCGTTTTATATAAAATCATTGTCCAAAACTACCGTCACTGCGAGGTACGAAGCAATCCCGAACTATTTGAGACTTAGCATGTAGGGGGATTGCTTCGCGCCTTGCAATGGCGGATATTTGATAGCACCAATCAATAACTTAATTTTGACTTTGATCAAAGTATCCCAAAATCGCCTTAGCCTGTTTTAAATTAACAACTTCCAATAGTAGTTCCTCATTGGCTTCGCGGATCTTTTTTACCGATTTAAAGTATTTTAACAGTTTTTCGGCAGTGGTTTTGCCTATGCCTTCTATCAGTTCCAGTTCGGTAGCCAGCGTGCCTTTGTCGCGTATTTTACGGTGGAAGGTTATACCAAAGCGGTGTGCCTCATCCCGCAGGTGCTGGATCACCTTAAGCGTCTCTGACTTTTTATCCAGGTACATGGGGTACTGGTCGTTGGGGTAATATAATTCTTCCAGGCGTTTGGCTATGCCTATCACGGTTACTTGTTTGTCTATCCCCAATAGTTTTAAACTATGCATCGCGCTTGATAGTTGCCCCTTCCCACCGTCTATAATGATCAGTTGCGGCAGTTCGGTGCCTTCGTCAAGCATGCGGCGGTAGCGTCGGTGTACGGCCTCTTCCATTGTCGCAAAATCATTCGGACCTTCTACCGTTTTTACGTGAAAATGGCGGTAATCCTTTTTAAATGGCTTACCGTCCCTGAAAACCACAATTGCCGAAACAGGATATTTGCCCTGGAAGTTGGAGTTATCAAAGCATTCAATATGGCGGGGCAGTTGGTTCATCCGTAAATCCTTCATCATCTGCGTTAGTAAACGCTCGGTGCGGATTTCCGGATTCAGCTTTTCGTACTGGTCAATTTTTTCCTTTTTGAAGTACTGCACGTTCTTTTGCGACAAATCCAGCAGCTTACGTTTTTCGCCCAGTTTTGGTACTGTGAATTTAATGCCGGGATGGTCTTCCACATCAATATCAAACGGCACAATCACTTCTTTTGATGTGCTGTTATACCTGCTCCTGAATTCAATAATGGCTAAAGTAAGTAACTCCTCGTCGCTTTCGTCGAGGCGTTTCTTAAGCTCGATGGTTTGTGTTTGGATAATTGTGCCATTCATCACCTTTAAGTAGTTTACAAAGGCCAGCTTCTCTTCTGATGCTATATTAAACACATCCACATCGGTGATGGACGAGTTGACGATGGTTGATTTGCTTTGGTAATTCTCCAGCAAATCAAACTTACGTTTCAGGCGATGGGCAAGCTCGTAGTTGTATTCGGCTACAGCTGTTTCCATCTCGCCTTTAAGGCGGCGTAGTATAGCGCCTATTTTACCATTCAGGATATCGGTGATGTCGGCTATGCTGTTGTCGTAATCGTCTTCCGTTTGATAGTTTTGGCAGGGCCCTTTGCAATTGCCCAACTGGTACTCCAGGCAAACCTTGAATTTACCCTTATCAATATTTTCGCGGGTTAGCGCCAGGTTGCAGGTGCGCAGGTGGTAAGTTTCCTTTATGAGTCCCAAAATGTTGTGCATCATGCTTATGGATGCATACGGACCTAAGTATTTTGACCCGTCTTTAACAATACGCCTGGTCCAGAAGATGCGGGGGAAGTTTTCGTTTTTGATAATTACCCACGGATAAGTTTTATCATCTTTAAGCAGTACATTATACCTGGGCTGGTGCTTTTTGATCATGCTGTTTTCCAGCAGCCAGGCATCCACCTCGGTATCAACAATGGTAAAAGTTATATTGCGGATTTTTGATACCAAAACCCGTGTTTTGGCATTAATGTTAATGTCTTTATTGAAATAAGACCCAACGCGGTTACGCAGGTCTTTAGCTTTACCGATGTATATCAGTTCCTTCTCCTCGTCCCAATATTGGTAAACTCCCGGTTTATGGGGGATGTTTTTTAATGCTTCCCGGTAATCGAATTTCTCCATTTGGTTCATTGGTTCACTGGTTCATTAGTTCATTGGTCTGCTTTGAGACCTGAACAACTGCCAATGATTTAACTTGTTTCCTGTCTATTGATCTGTTTTCTGAGCAGTAGTTTTATCAATAAACTTTGAATATGCTTTATAATCCTTCCGATTTTGTCGCAACTTTTTTGCTAACTTATCTACATCCAAGTCTTCAAGATTACAATGACCGATATTGAGCTACTTAATCAATCGGCAAATCTATTGAACTTTTCACCAATGAACTAATGAACCAGTGAACGGATGAACAATTTTAAAAATCTAATTTTTTATCCACCTCATTTGTCCCCTGTTGCTGTTGGGTATACTGCCCACAATCTAATACAATGCTTACACCTGTTTTGGGTGCGTCAAAATCAACAGTTTTTTTGATGCCGAGGGCAGCGTTGGCGTACACCTTTTTCATGTATATCGCAAATATTGGTAACGCGCTATTTGCCCCCTCGCCCAGGCGGGTTGATTGAAAGGCGATGTCCCGGTCTTCGCAACCAGTCCACAGGCCGGTTACCAGCTGTGGGGTTATGCCAATAAACCAGCCATCGGAGTTGCCGTTGGTGGTACCGGTTTTGCCGCCGATAGGGTTACGCAGCCCGTATTTATAAGCCAGCCTTGAGCCTGTTCCATCCTCAATAACGCCTTTTAACATATAGGTCATTACATATGCGGTTTGCGGGTTCATGGCCTGCACCACTTTTGGGGTATGGCTATATAGTACGTTGCCGTTTTTATCTTCAATACGTAATATATAAGTGGGCTCGGTCCATAAACCGTGGTTGGCAAATACCGAGTATGCTGCCGTCATTTCAAATACCGATGCATCAAATGTACCCAGGCATATAGATGGGTAGGYGGGTACGGCGCTGGTTATCCCCATTTTTTTAATCAGTTCTACAACAGGCTCGGGCTTCACTTCACTCATTACGTGGGCGGTTACCCAGTTTTGCGAGTGGGCGAGGGCCTGACGCAGGGTTATAAAACCCGGCAAGGTTTCTGACGGAGACGAGCGGGGGCACCACGGATCGCCATAACCGCGGATGGTATCGGGTACGTTGTTTATTTTTAAACATGGCGAGTAACCGTTATCAATGGCCACCGCGTAAGTAAAGGGTTTGGCTGTTGAACCTACCTGTCGGGTGCCATTTTTAACCTGGTCGTACTTAAAATGCTCAAAGTTGGTGCCGCCTACCCAGGCTTTAACATAGCCGGTTGTAGGATCCATGCTCATGAGGGCATTGCGCAAAAGCATTTTACAGTATATAATAGAGTCGGTTGGCCGCATTACGGTATCAATATTGCCATGCCAGGTAAACAGGTTCAGGGTATCTTTGGTATCAAAATTGGTTTTAATATCCTCATCGCTCATGCCTTGCATTTTAAGCTGTTTGTACCTGTCGCTTTTTAGCATCCCCTGGTTTATCAGGAATTTAAAATTGTGGATGCTTTTGGCCAGGTTTTGCCCGCTCCAGTGGTCATTAAATTGCGCTTGCAGGTTTTTCATGTACTCCTGCTGTGCCTCTTCGGCATATTGCTGCATGGTGGCATCAATAGTGGTGTAAATTTTTAGTCCATCCAGATCAAGATCATAAGGTGTACCATCGGGGCGATTGATGCTTTGCTCTTTAAAAATCTTTTGAATCTCTTTTTTTAACACCGACCTGAAGTAAGGCGCCGGGCCATCAAAATGGTTATTCTGGTGAAAATCTAATCCAAGTGGTTTTTGTTTAAACTCGGCAACCTGGCCATCGCTTAAAAAGCCTTGCTCCTGCATACGGTTAAGTACAAGGTTGCGGCGATTTATAGCATTTTTTGGATGCCGGATAGGAGAGTAAATGCCAGGGCCATTAACCATCCCGATTAATAAGGCAGCCTGATCCGGCGTCAATTTATCTGGAGTGGTATTAAAATAGGTGCGCGCGGCCGATTTTATACCGTATGTATTGTAAGCACCAAAATCAACGGTGTTTAAGTACATGGTTAGTATTTCTTCTTTAGTATAATGGCGCTCTAATTTAACGGCTGTTATCCATTCCTGCAGTTTTTGGGTTATCCGTACAAATGGGTTGTTTGATTTTTCGGTAAATAAATTTTTTGCAAGTTGTTGGGTTATCGTACTGCCGCCCTGTTTTTGGCCGATAAGCAGGTGCAGGAATATAGTAAAGCTGCGCCCGAAATCAATCCCCGAATGGTCGTAAAAGCGTTTGTCTTCGGTAGCAACTAAAGCATTAATAACGTTAGGTGACAGCTCTTTATAGGTAACGTTTGACCGGTTCTGAACATAATAGGTACCTAAAACCTGCTTATCAGATGATATTACTTCTGATGCGAGGTAGCTTTTCGGGTTTTCCAAACGGTAAAACGGAGGAAGCTGCCCAAATACATCAAAAACAGTAAGCGTTATCATCAACCCCACAAAAGCAAAAAGAGCTATTACGGCGCGCCATATATACCAGTTGTAGTGTCGTATTTCCTGCGGACTAAGGGCTGGTTTTTTATTGTAGATCTTCATTTTTTTCAATAATATCTTTGATAGTAATCAATATAGCTATCTAATGTTTTTTTGTCGGCTAATTTATCCAGATTTTCCCTGGTAATGATAAAAAAACTGTATTTATCCTTGGGCACTTTCATAATATCGGGCATTACCGGGATAATGGAACGCGCATACTTTTTAACATCCTCGAGGCTATAAAAGCGCCCCACAAATATCAGCTGATTATCGTCGCCCAGGGGTTTCAAATCGTGTTTGATGGTACTACCCGAAAACCTGCTGCGATTGAATTGCCCTATACCAAAACGCGACGATGCCAGGTTAGTTGTACCGGTGCCTACATTTACAACAAAATAATAATTGCTGCTATCGCGCAAGCTAAATATATAGTTTACAGACGTAGCGGTTACTACAGGTGGGGTGCTTGCCGGTGTTTGGGTTTGCTGTGCCTGTTTGGCTGCGGCAAATTGATCAAGTAATTTCCTAACCGAATCAACGCTTGGTGCGGCGTTGGCATTAATTGGCTGTACAGGGGGCTGAACCACTGTTTTTACCGAATCTTTGCGGGATACAATTGTGTTGCTAACCGATGTTTTAACGGAATCTTTACGGGATACAATCGCCACGTTAACCGGTGGCTTAACGGGTTCAGCGGGTTTAGGCTTTTCGACTGGCGGGACAGGTTTTGCTGCCGCTACGGGAGGCGGCACAGGTTTTCGCACCTCGGGTATTAACGCAACCGCTGCGGATGGATGATACTCCGGGCGGTATTCTGTTTGTTTTTGATATGCCACCGGTGGTGTAAAAGGTATGTCATTAACATCGTTGCCGGTTAATACCACTGTACGCGTTTCCATCTCCATCCGGTTCGAGTCGATGTAAGTTAAATGCAGGGCAGCTAAAGGAGTTACCAGTTTATCATCTGGGTATTTGGCTACTATCTGCTGCAAATCGGTCATGAATGGTGCAAGCTTTTCCTGGTGGCCGGCAGCTATGGCGCGTAAATAAAATAGCTGGGCTGCAAAGCGGTTGTCGGGATATTTGGCCAGCAAATCATTTGCGCGGGTAATTACTTCGGTGTATTTTCTTTGTGCGTACAAATCATAAACGCCGTTATATAAAATCGTGAATTCTGCATTGGCATCGTCAAGGTGCTTGCTGTACTCAGGGTCGAGGATGATCTTGGCAAAAACACTTTGTCCGAATTCTTTCAGGATCATATTCTTGTAAGCTTCGGATTTGCTTGCATCTATATCGGCATAAAGGCGGTACAGGTTATAATATACGGCCGCTTTATCGGTGCTTTTGGGGAAGCGCGTTAGTATAGCTTCATATGTTACAATCGCCTCTTTTTTATCACCTAACAAATCGCGGTAAAAATTGGCCATATCCATGTAGGCGTTATAAACCCGCAGGTTTGAACGGTTAAGTAAATCGGGGGTCAGGGGCAGGTTTTTAATCAAATCCTGCCGGTAGCTGCCCGCGTCGCCGTTGGTCTGTGTAGTTGCATCCTGTGTGGTGGGTGCAAAAGGATCGTCGTCGGCTGGTGCGGTGGTGCCATTGCCATTGGCTGCTAAGTTGGCGGTCGATCGTTTACTGCGGCGCCAGTTATCTTCCAGCTTGCGGTTGCCCCATTGTCTTTTAAAGTCGTTTACGCCAAGGCTTATTGCGGTGGAGTTATAAAAATAAAATGTGCTGCTGCCGCTTTTATTGGCCTGTTGGTTATTGAGATTATTGCCGCTTCGGCTATTTTCAAACTGTCCATTGTTACTTGCCGCTGTAACAGTTGCCGCTTTATCCTGTAATATTTTTCGATTAACCATGGCATCAATGCGGGCGGCCCGTGTTTGCTCGTCAAGCTGGGCAAGCATTTGCAGGGTATCCTCGCGGCTGATGGTTTGCAGCAGGCCCGTTAGTATTTGCAGGTTATTGGCCTTTTTGCGAATGATCTGGTACCCTGGATAGGTTGGCGCCAGGTAGGTAAGCGTACTATCGTAATATAATTTGGCGCCTGCATAATCGGCTTTGTTCTTAAAATCGATATCGGCAATACGCAGGTATGAGAGGCCCTTCTGATTTTGGTTTTTAACGCTGTTGCGTACCGATAGTTTATAGTTTTTTATAGCGCCGTCAATATCGCCGGCGGCGTAAAGTTGTTGTGCTACCTGGTAATAAATCTGATCGGTAAACTCTTTGTTGTTTTGATTTTTAAGGAGCTTGCGCAGGCGTTCAACCTTATTTTGTTTGATGCCGTTTTCCTGGTCTTGCAGGCGGATGCGGTTCAGGTTGGCGTTAAATGCCATCTCGAACGACGAATTGCTTTTGGCGATGCCGGCGTAATTAACTATGGCAGCATCGGGTTTTTGATTAAGCTCCTGCAACTGGGCCAAAATGAATGTCCAACGGAGCTTCAGCTCGCCATCGTGGCAAAGTTTCAGGGCTGTTTTGGCACTTTCCTCGGCGGCGGGGTAATCTTCGGTATTAATATTGTATTGCAGCTGTGTGGCATAAATGCCTGCCGGAATACTTTTTTTAGGGTTGATGTTTTTGATGGCGGTATCTATTGCCACTTTAGCTTCGGATGGATTATTGAGATATAGCAATGCCCGGCCCTTCCATATCAATGCTTCCTGCTTAAGATTAGCCTGCTTGCCGTACGATGCAATTACATAATTAAAATATTCTATCGCATCAAAATAACTGCCTTCCAGGAAACGGGCTTTGCCCATAACCAGGTAGGCATCGCCCAAATAATGGCTTTGCTCTTTAATGTTGATGATTTTATTGGCTTTGCTAAAAGCCAGTTCCAGGTCTTTATCGGGTGTGCTGCTTTGGCTTACCGTATCGGGATAAACATTTAGCAGCTCGTTATAGGAGTCAACAAAACCGGCGGCATAGCTTTCCTGCTTAAGGCGCAGCAATTCATTTGCATTAAACAGGATATTGTAATGCGCCGTAAGGTTTTGCATCTGGCGGTTAAAACCGCTTTCCTTTTCGAGCGAGCAGCCTGCTATGATGAATAATAGCCCGGGCAACAATAATTTACGTGTTTTAGATAGGGAAAATATGCTCACTCGCCTCAAAATATGATCTGGTTATAAAAGCATTGCTAAAATACTAAAGATTATACAATAGGTTTAATAAATTTGCGCATGGCCCAAAATGAAAAAGATGACGATAAGGATAACGCTGGTAAAGAAGTAAACAGCTATGCTAAATTTAGCGGCGTGGCTTTCCAAATGATAGCCGTTATTGGGGTGTTTGCCTTTGCCGGTTATAAAATAGACCAGGCCGGTAACCATCAAACCAAATGGGCCACGGCCGCTTTATCGCTTGTTGGTGTGTTTATTTCGTTGTACATTGTTATCAGATCTGTAAAAAGTTGAAACTACTTCCTACCGCATTATCTTTTCTTGTATTTATTGTTATTATATCGTTACCTCCACTGCTTTCGGGCTACGGCGGCTTTGCCGGTTTACTTATAGAAAAGTTTTGGCTGCTGTTTTTTTTCGTCGGTGGCCTTACCTTTTTTACCGTAATGGCCATTGTATTTGTAGGTCAAATTAACAAAGAAATGTATGCACAAGCCTTTTTAGCGGCTACAACGGTTAAGATATTGGCCTGCTTGTTTTTTGTGCTCTTTTTTTTGAAGAAAAACGCTGTGAACAGGTACGTTTTTGCCGGCGATTTTTTTTACGTATATTTTCTAAATATGGCCTTTGAAATTTATGGTTTGTTACGTAACTTGCGCAACCAAAAAATAAGGTAGAAAACTTCATTTAGATGTATAACAGCTCGATTTTGAACTCAAAAATATTTAAAACATTCCTGATTTCCGCGCTTTTTTTGTTGTTAGGTGTAATGCCTACACTTTCATTCTCGCAAGAAAATGTCAAAAAAGAAGAGTCAAAACCTTTTGATCCGAAAGAGGTAGTATTTGAACATATCGGCGATTCACACTTCTGGCCAGTAACAATTCCGTTGATGCACGAGCACTTTATTTCGCTGCCGGTGATATTGTATACTGATAAAGGATTGGAAATTTTCTTGTCCGGTTCTTTATTAAAAGAAGAAGGTAAAGAAGAAGGCCCGGTTTATAAAGGCACGCACTACAGCTACAAGCTCGAAGGCAATAAAATTGTTGCGGTAAACGAAGCCGGTGAGGTGGATAAAGCTGCCAAGGTTTACGATTTTTCAATTACCCGTAACGTAGCCAGTATGTGGATGGGGATGATTATTTTGTTAATCGTTTTCTTCGCTGTTACTTCGGGTTATAAGAAAAATGTTGGTAAAGCGCCTAAAGGCATCCAGGCATTGTTGGAGCCGGTTATTCTTTTTGTACGCGATGATGTGGCTATTCCTAACATAGGTATTAAACACGGAAGGTACATGCCTTTATTGCTTACTATATTTTTCTTTATTTTAATCAATAACCTGTTGGGCTTAGTTCCGTTTTTTCCGGGAGGCTTTAACTTAACGGGTAATATTGCGGTAACCATGGTTTTATCAGTAATTGTGCTGATAGTTATTAACTTTAGCGGTAACAAATACTACTGGAAACACATTTTTACTCCTGATATCCCTTTTTGGTTATATCCTATCATGGTTCCGGTTGAGCTTATTGGTATCATTTCAAAGCCTTTTGCGTTAATGATACGTTTGTTTGCAAACATTACAGCAGGCCACATTATTGTTTTGAGTTTAATATCATTGATCTTTATCTTTAAAACCGCATGGATGTCGACAGTTTCTGTTCCGTTTGTGGTGTTTATGGATATGATAGAATTGCTTGTGGCATTTTTACAGGCGTTCATTTTTACGATGCTTACATCCCTGTTTATAGGTATGGCTGTTGAAGAGCATCACCATTAATCTGAATTAATTATAATTATATATACACGTTTTAAATTATCAAACAATGAGTGGAATGATTGGAACAATTGCTCAAGCTGCTGCAACAGGTGTTGTTAGTCTTCAAAAACTTGGTGCAATTGGCGCAGGTTTAGCTGTAATTGGCGCAGGTATCGGTATCGGACAAATCGGTGGTAAAGCCGTTGAAGGTATTGCCCGTCAGCCAGAAGCTGCCTCAAAAATTCAAACTAACATGATCATCGCTGCAGCCCTTGTTGAAGGTGTTGCTTTGTTTGCCGTGGTAGTAGCTTTGCTCTAATTAGTTTTAGGCAAAAAAGAAAAAAACAACCCGGGGCGATTGGCTCCGGGCTTGTTTTAATCCCGTTAAAAGAATAATATACAAGTAATAGCTATACAGAATTATGGATTTAGTTACTCCCGCATTAGGCTTAGTTTTCTGGACAACGATATCATTTGCGGTACTGTTGTTTATATTAGGAAAATTTGCCTGGAAACCAATCTTGGGCGCATTAAGCGATCGTGAACGTTTTATTGAAGACTCTCTTCAGAAAGCCGAAGCTGCCAAAGAAGAAATGTCCCGTTTAACTAACGAGAATGAATCGTTATTAAAACAAGCCCGTGCCGAGCGCGATCAGATCCTTTCTGATGCCCGTAAGGTTAAAGACCAGATGATTGTTGATGCTAAAGAAATAGCACACAAAGAAGGGGCACGTATGATTGAACTTGCCCGTGTTGAAATTAACAATCAGAAAGCTATCGCGATGGCTGATGTTAAAAACCAGGTAGCCACCTTATCGCTGCAAATTGCCGAGAAAGTATTGCGTAAGCAATTTGAAGATCAGCAAAAACAAGACGAGCTTGTAAGCCAGTTATTAAAAGAAGTGAAATTGTAAGGATTTCGGATTTGGGATTTCGGATTTTGAAATCGCAATTTTAGAATTGTTATTTAATAGGGAATTTTGAATTGGAGGCCCGGGTGATAAATCCGAAATCGAAAATCCGAAACCCCAAATAAAAAGAATATGTCAGAATTAACGGTAGGAACCAGGTACGCTAAATCCCTTATTGATCTTGCACAGGAACAAAACAGTGTTGACGTGATTAAGGCTGATATGGATCTTTTTATCCATACCTTAAAGGCAAGCCCGGAGCTTAAAGCTGTTTTGAGCAACCCCATCATCGCCCACAGCAAAAAAACCAAGATACTTGATGCCGTATTTTTAGGTAAAGTAAATAAGGTTACCATTGCGTTTTTTAAACTGATGGTTGATAAAGGCCGTGGCGAGGTTTTATATACAACTGCCCACGAGTATATAAACCAGTTTAACATTAAAAAGCACATAACAAAAGCTAAAGTTACATCGGCTACCGAGTTATCGGCAGCTAATAAAGCCGTGCTTACCRCTGAAGTGCAAAAGGCAGTTGGCGGAACCGTTGAACTGGAAGCTAAGGTTGATGCATCATTAATTGGCGGTTTTGTACTAACTGTTGGCGACAGGCAGGTTGATACCAGCATTGCTGCAAGCTTGAAAAAATTGAAAAAAGAATTTGCCGAGAAGGTAATTCAATAATAATAAAAACAAAACTCTAAATAAATTTAAACAATGGTAGAGGTAAGACCAGACGAAGTATCGGCAATTTTGCGTCAGCAATTGGCAGGCTTCAAGTCAGAATCTGAATTAGAAGAAGTGGGTACTGTACTCCAGGTGGGTGACGGTATTGCACGCGTTTATGGATTAACAAAAGTACAATCAGGTGAGCTTGTTGAATTTGGAACAGGTTTACAAGGTATTGTACTTAACCTTGAAGAAGATAACGTGGGTGTGGTATTGTTAGGTAAATCTGACGATATTAAAGAAGGTGATACCGTTAAACGTACCAATCGTATTGCATCAATTAACGTAGGCGAAGGCATGCTTGGCCGCGTTGTGGATACTTTAGGTACCCCGATTGATGGTAAAGGACCAATCACCGGTACTACTTACGAAATGCCTTTGGAGCGTAAAGCGCCAGGTGTTATCTACCGTCAGCCGGTTACCGAGCCGTTACAAACTGGTATCAAAGCTATCGACGCGATGATCCCTATCGGCCGTGGCCAGCGTGAGTTGGTTATTGGTGACCGCCAAACTGGTAAAACTGCGGTTTGTATCGATACCATTATTAACCAAAAAGAATTTTATGATGCCGGTAAACCGGTTATCTGTATATATGTAGCCTGTGGTCAAAAAGCGTCAACTGTGGCAAACATTGTGCGCACGCTGGAAGAAAACGGTGCTATGCCGTTCTCTATCGTAGTTGCGGCAAATGCTTCTGACTCTGCTACCATGCAGTTCTTTGCTCCTTTCGCCGGTGCTGCCATTGGTGAGTACTTCCGCGATACAGGTCGCCCTGCATTGATAATCTATGATGATTTATCAAAACAAGCTGTTGCATACCGCGAGGTATCGTTGTTATTACGTCGTCCACCGGGCCGTGAGGCTTACCCTGGTGACGTATTTTACCTGCATAGCCGTTTATTAGAGCGTGCCGCTAAAATCAACTCCAATGATTCTATCGCGCAGCAAATGAACGACCTGCCGGAGTCAATCCGTGGTATCGTAAAAGGTGGTGGTTCGCTAACCGCGTTGCCTATTATCGAAACACAAGCTGGTGACGTATCTGCATACATCCCAACCAACGTAATTTCGATTACTGATGGTCAGATCTTCTTAGAATCTAACTTATTCAACGCGGGTGTTCGTCCGGCTATTAACGTAGGTATCTCGGTATCTCGTGTGGGTGGTAACGCGCAAATCAAATCGATGAAGAAAGTTGCCGGTACTTTGAAACTTGATCAAGCCCAATACCGCGAGTTAGAGGCTTTCTCTAAATTCGGATCTGATCTTGATGCATCTACCAAAAGCGTGCTTGACAAAGGTGTGCGTAACGTAGAAGTATTGAAGCAAGGCCAGTATTCACCAGTATCTGTTGAAAAACAAGTAGCTATCATTTACTTAGGTACTAAAAACCTGATGCGTAGTGTACCTGTAAAAGATATCAGGAAGTTTGAAGCAGAATACACCAGCCAGTTAGAAGAGCGTCACCCAGAAGTATTAGCTGCCCTTAAAGCAGGTAAATTCGACGATCAGCTAACGGGAGTACTGGAAACAGTAGCTAAAGAACTGGCAGGAAAGTATTAATTTAGTAGCAAATAGTTAGTATCAAGTATCAAGTATTTTTTGCTTCAGATATTCAGAACTAACTACTTGCATTCAAAAAAATATAGCATTGTTAGGGTAGCTTATACAAGTCTTGATACTTGATACTAACTACTTGATACTCAAAAAAGATGGCTAATTTAAAAGAAGTAAGAAACAGGATAAAGTCTGTATCGTCAACACAGCAGATTACCAAGGCCATGAAAATGGTTTCGGCGGCTAAGCTGAAACGCGCTACAAACGCTATTGTTCAATTGCGCCCATACGCCAATAAGCTGAAAGACCTTTTGGCAAACTTATCTGAAAGTTTGGAGGATGGCGCATCACCATACTTACAGGAGCGTGAGCCGGTACGTGTATTGGTGGTTGTGGTATCATCAAACCGCGGTTTGGCAGGTGCTTTTAACGCCAACGTTATTAAAACGGCCAATAACCTGATTGCCGAGAAATACAGCAAGCAATTGGCAGCCGGTAACGTTTCAATAGTAGCGATTGGTAAAAAAAGCCAGGAGTTTTATGAAAGGCGCAAGTACAACGTAATTGGTAACAATAACGACTTGTACCTTGACCTCAACTTCGAAAATGCTTCCAAAATTACTGAAAGTATTATGGAGGCATTTGTGAATGGCAAGTACGATAGGGTGGAGTTGGTGTACAACCATTTCCGTAATGCTGCTGTGCAGTTTTTAATTGCCGAGCAGTTATTACCTGTTCCGAAACCTGAGAAAAAAGAAGCTGTAAAAACCGCGAATGTTGATTACATTTTGGAGCCAAGCCAACGCGAAATTGTGGAGCAGCTGATTCCTAAAAATATCAAAATTCAGTTGTACCGTGCAGTGTTAGATTCAAACGCATCTGAGCATGGCGCACGTATGACAGCTATGGATAAAGCAACCGAAAACGCCGGTGAACTGCTGAAAGCCTTGAAACTTTCATACAACCAGGCCCGCCAGGCAGCTATTACTACCGAGCTTACCGAAATTGTAAGCGGCGCGGCAGCACTGGCCGGATAAGCAAGCCCATCATAAACTTATTTTATATGAGCCTCCTTGCAAAAGGGGGCTTTTTTTGTGTTTTAGGCCAGGCTTTTGATTGATATATGCCTCATTATTGTTAATCTATAAGGCAATAGTGATTGAACTGATGCGAAACATATTAAAGGAATATATTAAAAGTAACCGCACCTAACAAGTGATTATTTGCGGTTTTGATAAAAAAACATCGAGGTAAAACGATTTACGCGAAGAATATGGGCGTAAAACATGAATAGTTATATCGGTTACAATTTGTGTTTTGCTTAACTAAAGCTTAAATGACCGGAGAAAGTTTGGAGGTAGCTGACTATTTAGGCGCTTATTTATCCAGTTTTTGACCAAAAATTCGCGGTTTTAAGGCTTTTTAAGATAAAAAAGATCATATTTGCCCTAAAATGAGGTGATACTTGATCTTTAATCGTCAATTAAGATGAATTTTTTATGAATTTTTCGTTTTTTAAAAAGTTTTGCATTTTTTGATATAAAAAAGCACTGTTTTTTCTTTATTTTTAATAAAAAGTCGGCAACGTTAAAAATTTTATTTTATTGTTTGCGCATTGATGCGAAAATCATAATTTAGAAAATTAACTTAACTGATTTTTATACGATGAAAAAACTTTTATTCACAAGTTTTTGCGTCCTGTTGTTATGCTTAACGCAGGCGCAAGCACAAAACCGTACTGTTACCGGTACGGTTACCGCCAAAGATGATGGCCTGCCCATCCCGGGGGTAACAGTAATTGTAAAGGGTACAACCTCAGGTACCCAAACTAATGCCGCCGGTAAATTCTCATTAAGCGCTCCGGCAAATGCTACCCTTGTTTTCAGGTTTGTTGGTTACACACCGGTTGAAAAGCCGGCCAGTGCAGATCCAATGGCTGTAGTGCTTACGTCAGTAAGTAACCAACTGGGCGAGGTTGTGGTAACGGGCGCATTCAATACCAAGCAAACTTCACGCGCTATCTCCTACGCGGCGCAGGTTGTTAAGTCTGATGCGTTAAACACTATCCGTCAGCCAAACGTTAACAATGCGTTAGCGGGCAAGGTTGCAGGTTTGCAGGTACGTAGTCAGTCGGTAGGTGCTTTGGGCCGTAACACACAGGTAAGGCTTCGCGGTGCTACCGGTTTTGGCAACAGTTCAGGTGCCCTGTATGTTGTTGACGGTACTATTTTGCCAAACTCCGATGACCTTAACCCCGACGATGTTGAAAACATCACCGTATTGCAAGGCCCCGCTGCATCAGCGCAGTTTGGTTCTGCCGGTGCAAATGGTGCCATCGTTATTACTACTAAAAGAGGTGGTAAAGTTAAAGGTGTTGGCATTGAGTTAAATGCCGGCGTAAACTTTGATAAAGTTTACATATTGCCTAACTACCAAAATACTTATGCCGGCGGTGCGTCTGCAGATTTAATGCAATATCATTACAAAGCAGGCGATCCTGAAGGATGGAAAGCTTTGGATGGCAAATATTACCCGGATTATACAGATGATAGCAGCTGGGGTCCTAAAATGGTAGGCCAGGAGTATATTCCATGGTATGCATGGGCTCCGGGAACCAAATACTCGTTTAAAACAGCAAAGCTTGTTGCTCAGCCAAACAACGCTCGCGATTTCTTTGAAACAGGTACTACCCTTAACAACGGCATTGCCTTCACAAAATCGGCTGATGATTATAACATCAGGATGTCGTACAACAACCAGCATGTAAATGGTATAGTTCCGTATACCGCCCTGATGAAAAACGTATTCAACTTAAATGTTAACTACGATTTAGGTACACACTTTACTGTTGGAGCCAATGTTAACTTTGTTAGCCAAAAAGTACATGGTAACATAAGCGATGGTTATGCCAATGCTTCTACAGGTAACTTTAACCAATGGATGCACCGTGACCTTGATATGGGCATCATAAAGGAATTGAAGGATTTAACAAGCCCTGATGGTACGTTGGTAAGCTGGAACCACCAGAACCCAACTTCATATACAACTGATAATCCGGGTTATTTTTATGCTGGTAACTACTGGTATAACATGTACAAAATAGCCGAGCTTAATACCAAGGATAATCAGCGCGACCGTTTTTATGGTAACGTATATTTGCAGTACAAGCTTAACAAGGATTTTAATATTAAGGCAACTTACCGTAAAAATTCAAGAAGCGAATGGCAAGAAGAATTCATTCCTGCTATCCTTCAAAAAAGCGGATCGCAAACAGGTGTAAAAAATTACTACCGTACTTACAATGTTTACGAGAACCGTGAAAACTACGAGTTACTGGCAAACTACAACAAGCAGATTGCCGATTTTAAAATTGATGTAAATGCTGGTAGCGATATTTATAACAGGAGCTACAAAGATAATGGTGGTAACACTGTTGATGGTTTAAGTATCCCTGATCTTTATAATATAACCAACTCGGTTAGTGCGCCATCGGTATTTAACACCCGTACAAATGAGCAATACAGGGCGTTATTTGCAAAGGCTACATTAGGCTACAAAAACTTCTTGTTTATAGATGGAACTGTACGTAACGATTGGTATTCCTCATTATTTCCTAAAGATAACAGCGTATTAGCTAAATCATTTGGTGGATCATTTGTTTTCAGCGAGCTATTGCCACAATTTAATAACTGGTTAAGCTTCGGTAAGGTAAGGGTATCCTATGGTGAAACCCCACAGGCGCTTGCAACGGCTAACGATAACTACGGCGGATACCGAAACAACACGGTTTACGGTGTTAACCAATACAAATTTGGTACAAATATATTAATGAATACTCCAGACCAAAGCGTTGACCCTGCCTTACACGGTGCTGTATTTAAGCAAACAGAGGTTGGTTTGGATTTAAGGTTCCTTAACGATAGGTTAGGTTTATCTGCCACTTATTACGCAGGTACCGATGTTGATTTCCCTGCTTCGGTTACCGTTAACCCTGCCAGCGGTTTTTCGAGCATATTAACCAACTTTGGTAAAATTCAAAGAAAAGGTATTGAGCTTACCTTAAGCGGTACTCCTGTACGCATCAATAACTTTAACTGGGATGTAACCATTAATGGTGCACGCCAGCTTCAGAACAAAGTGATAGAGGTTAGCAAGAAATATGGTGTAACCCGCTATACTAACCCTAATGACCAGGTTTGGGGAACAGATATGCCTTACATGGTGTTCCAGGAAGGTAAAGAATGGGGCCAGATATATGGCAACGGTATAAAACGTAATGCAGCAGGCGTTCCAATTATTGCTGCTAACGGTATGTATGCTAATGATCCGAACGTATATTTTGGTAGCGTGCTTCCAAAATGGACCGGTGGTATCCAAAACTCATTCACTGTATTTAAAAGCTTCGTGCTTAATGCCAATATCGATTACCAGATTGGCGGTAAATTTGTTTCGTTATCAAACAGGTGGGGCCAGTTTAGCGGGTTAACTGCTGCAACGGCTGCGCTTAATGACAAAGGAGTTCCTGTTCGCGATCCGGTTGAAGACGGTGGTGGTGTTAAAGTTAGCGGTGTTGACGCGGATGGTAAATCTGTTTCTAACTACATCGATGCTAAAACCTATTTCCAGGGCTTAACCAACAACAAAACTTACGATTCATATATCTACGATTTAACATTTGTTAAACTTCGCGAGGTTTCAATCGGTTACAAAATACCGGTAGCTAAATTAGGTTTAGGAAAAGTTATCCAATCGGCAAGGTTTGATATCACCGGGCGTAACTTGTTGTTGATCTATGCTAAATCAAAAGATTACGATCCGTCTGAAATTAGCTCACAACAAGGTGAAACAGGTCAGTTACCAGGCACAAGGGGCATAGGTTTTAACCTTAAGGTAACTTTCTAAGCAAACACAAATTAGATTCAAAGAAAATGAAAAAGAGATATATTTATACACTAACAGCCGCGTTTGTTTGGTTAGGTACGGGCTGTAATAAGTTGAAAGACTTTGGTGACGTTAACCAAAACCCTACCGCAACAACCCAGCCTATTGTAGCTGGTTTGTTAACCAATGCCCAGGTAAGTGTTACCGGCCTGTCATCAACAGGTACACCTGCAATAGCAGGAGGCCAGTACGCGCAATTTTTTACCGAAACCCAGTATTCTGGTACATCGTTATATACTTTGCCACAGAATGATTTTACACCTTATTACTCTGGCCCGTTATATGACTTGCAGAATATCATTAACCTTAACCAAAGCAAGGCATCATCTGCAGTGTCCAAAATTTTGCAGCAATATATATTCTGGGTTGTAACAGATTCATGGGGCGAAGTTCCATACAGCGACGCTTTAAAAGGTTTAACTTCTATCCAGCCGAAATATGATACGCAGGAGGCTATTTATAAGGGCATTATAGCCACATTAACATCTGCCCAGGCCGAGCTTGATGGCTCGTCATTAGCAGGTGATGTAATTTATGGTGGTGATGTTGCTTCTTGGAAACGTGCAGCAAACTCTATTAAACTGTTAGCTGCTGTTCAGCTGTCAAAAGTTGTTCCTGCTGCAAGCGGTTACGCTGCAACTGCCGTTAAAGAAGCTATTGCTGCCGGGGTTATTGAATCAAACAGCCAGAACATGAAGGTAACTTTCCCTGGTGGTGGTATTAAAAGCCCTTGGTATACCTTGTATGATGGCCGTAAGGATTTTGCAGAATCTGCTACAATGACCGACATACTTAAGGGGCTTAATGACACCAGGCTTAGCGTATACGGTGGTAAAAGCGAAGCAATTGGCAATACAGAATCATCTGATATCGGTGTTACATACGGTTTGGCCCGTAACAACGTGCTGGCATTTATTGAAGCTAACCCCAACTGGGCGCGTGTAATGCGCGGCGATTTCCGTACAACTACCGGTTCGGTAACTATTGTTACTGCGGGTGAGGTTTACCTTGCCAGAGCAGAGGCGGCATCATTAGGATGGACCGGCGAAGTTGTTGCAACTGATTACGTGGCTGGCATCACTGCTTCAAACGGGCAATGGGGTTTAGCGGCACCAACAGCTGCTTATATTGCAGCTGCACCTCCAACCATTGCTAACATTACCATCCAAAGGTGGATTGCAAGTTATCCTGATGGGCACCAGGCATGGGCTATATGGAGAAAGTCGGCCACTACTACTAATCCCAAAGGCTACCCTGCACTAAATCCGGCACCAGATGCTGTTAATGCTTCTAAAAAGATTGTAAGTCGCTTTGTATATCCTACCAGCGAGTATAGCTCCAATGAAAAGAACGTTAACGCGGCGGTTGCCAGGCTTACAGGCGGCGATATCCAGGACGCTCACGTATGGTGGGATGTAGACTAATCAATTGTAACTATTAATAAAAAAGACATGAAAAGGAATAAATTTTTAAATCATATTCTTCTTGCCTGCTCTGTTTTGGTATTGTTTTCTGCCTGCCGTAAGGTGCCGGCGGGCGACTTATCAAATGAGAACTCAACGGCAGGAAAATCATACATCGGATTTCCAAACGGACTTGAACAAAATCTGTTTTTTGACCCCTTTACTACAGTAAAAACTATTGATGTTTTTGCTATGAAAAAAGATGCGGCAAATAATACCGAGTTGCAAAAGGCGCAAACTATTGTTTTAACCCCGTTGCCGGCAGCTATTGACAAATACAACGACGATAACGGAACAGAATACCAAATGCTGCCTACCTCATTGTATACCATAAATGCTGCCGGGGTTACTGCGGCGGCCGATGGTAAATTGTCATTCAATTTTGCCCCCGGCGACTTTCAAAAGTACTTTACAATAAAACTTGATGGTAGTAAATGGGATTTGAGCATTAAATATGCGCTTGCATACAAGATAACAAGCGCCGGCAGTTTGAGTATTCATGCGGCAAGTAAAGATACACTGTACGCTTTTTTTGCAATAAAAAACAAGTATGATGGCGCATACCACTCAACCGGTAACTTCGATCACCCTAATGATGCTAATGACAGGGCAATTGATCGTGATAAAACGTTGACTACTGCTGGTCCTACTGCGGTTAGTACCGAAATTGCCGATATAGGTGGTTCTATGATCCTTACCATTGATGAAGCAACCAATAAAGTAACGGTTAGCGGAAACGTAAGTGCAACTCAGGCTTTGGAACCAGTTCCGGGCTTAACAAACACGTACGATCCTGCAGCTAAAACTTATCACTTAAACTACCGGTATCTTGGTGGCGGCGGTTATCGCATAATCCAGGAAGATATCGCTCATAAATAAAATCTTGTTCTATAGTTAATTGAAAGGGCTGCCCATTTGGGTAGTCCTTTTTTATTTAAGGAGGTTTTGAACTTTTTTGTCTTTTAATCTACAAGGTACAAGGCCGCCGTTATGGAAGGTGTTTTTCAGCTTACCTGTTTTATTATACCTTTACGCTATCAAACAAAAAATAGAAGCTGATGCAGGATACCGCCACCATTAATGTACAGGACACCAGTAAGCAAAATAAGCTTATCATCTATTTTTTATTGCTGTGGACGGCGCTGAACATCCTACAGGCTGCCACGTTGGAGGTGCATGCCGATGAAGCTTACTACTGGCTTTATTCGCGTTTTATGGACTGGGGTTATTATGACCATCCCCCCATGGTGGCCGTATTTATCCGCGCCGGATATGGTCTTATACATAACCAATTCGGGCTTCGGCTACTTACGGTTCTCAGCAGCAGCCTGTCGCTTTGGTTTATCTGGCTAACGCTTAAAAAATACCGGGTTGATGCGCTTACGTTTATCCTGGTGGTATCCGGAATTTTTGTGTTTCATATTTATGGTTTCATCACCACGCCCGATGCGCCGCTGCTTATTTTTACGGTACTGTTCCTTTTTTTTTTACAGCAATACCTTGAACAGGACAGCTGGAAGCTGGCACTGATATTAGGCGTAATAGCCGCTTGTTTGCTATATAGTAAATATCACGGCATATTGCTGTTGGGGTGCACTGTTATATCGAGCCCTAAATTGTTTAAGCGGGCATCGTTTTATGGTATTGTGCTACTGGCGCTGGTATTGTTTATACCTCATATTTTGTGGCAGATTAATAACCAGTTTCCATCCATAAGCTACCATTTGGCCGAGCGGGCAGATAAGCCTTATGATTTGTCCTTTTCCTATAATTATCCCTTGGGTCAACTGCTTATGGCCGGCCCTTTAATTGGCTGGCTGTTATTTTATAAAGGCTTTACCCTGCGTATTAAGGATGTTTTTACACGGGTGTTGCTGGTAAACAGTATTGGCATACTGCTGTTTTTTTTCCTGACATCATTTAAAGGCGAGGTGCAGCTGCATTGGACGCTAATTGCCTATGTACCGCTATGTATGCTGGCGCTTATCCATTTTACACAACACGGGGGCAAGCCTGCCTGGTTTAGCCGTTTGGCCATTATAAACATCATTTTGATTGTTTTTGTAAGGTTGCTGATTATAACCGGCCTACCCGTACTAAAACAAATGCATGCGCTGAGGATTTTTTACGATTTTGAAGATTGGGCCAAACTGGTACATGACAAGGCGGGCGACAACTATGTAATTTTTAACGAAGGCTTCCAAAACCCATCGAAATATAATTTTTATAACAATACCCTAAAAGGATTTGACTACGACCCGCGCTATTACCGCCGCACACAGTACGAGTTTTGGCCGATAGAAGACAGCCTGCAGCACAAACGCGCGTATTATGTAATAGAACACCCACAGGCGGGGTTAAGTACGGATACCATCAATACACCTGCCGGTACATGGTACGGCGGCTGGATAGACGATGTGCGCACCTATCAGAAAATCGAGTTTGACGCAACCGAAAAAGAGGAGATAGTATCACCCGGGCAACAGAAGATTTTTGATTTAACATTTAAAAACCCTTACCGCGTCCCCATTAGTTTTGGCAACAAAGGTCAGTTGCACCAGCTTGTTTTTGAAGCCAGTTTTATTGTTGATACCGACGTGTTCAGCAGCCAAAAGGCCGATGATAGCTTCTATAACATCAGCTTGAAACCGGGCGAAACAGCCCACTTTAAGTTTAACGTAATAGCGCCAGCTAAACCTGGCAAATATCAATTGGTGTTTTCGTTACGTACCGATCCGTTTAACGGCGGGCGCAATAGCAAGGCAATTGCATATACGGTAAAATAGCCGCGGATTATTTAGATTTTGAGTACAACGGCTTTGCATCCTGGTAGCTTTTTGGCACGTAAGGGGTATAACTAAGCGCCCGAAACAAAGCCCTGGCTTTTTGTAAACCAGCCGTGCCATTCACCGCGAAATACCAGAAATTCTCCACATCGCCATCGTTCATGCTCATTTGGGTAACACCTTGCGATTTATGTTCGGCAATTTCCCAGTTGGCTATCACTTTGTAGTTTACCCTGTTTTTGTAGCTGAAGGAAGCTGTGCGGTCTACCTTAAAGTTCGCCGTGTCTGTTAACGATTTGGTTTGTGCATAAGTACCGTAGCCGGTAAAATGGGTTGCTGTATCGGCCTTGTTACAGGTAGCCGCACCTAAAATAACCGGTCGGTTATTTGCCGGTAATGCTGTTATGGCATTTAAGGCAACCAGCGCGGCGGCTTTATGGGCGCCGTGGGTACTGGCCTCTGGCAATAGGGTAAATATAAAATCGTAATGGTTGCTGGTTAAAACCTGGTGCAGCCGGTTGTTTACGGTATTAACATTCCAGCTGGTATCAAGCGGTTCCTTTTCGTTTAAGGTATAGTGGGCATCTTTTTGATCGATAAAATAATAGTTGTTTACGCCCAGAATATGACCCGCGTTTACCAGCTCGCGCTTGCGGATGCGTGGCAGGTTGGCGCGGCCGGTTTTCTCGTCGGTTAGTTCAATGCCGTAATAGCTTTCGGCCAAGGTAGCGTACTTGTAGCCGGCTTCGCCGTTTGTTATTACAAACAAATCAACAATGCCATGTTGCTCTTTGGCAATTTTGTACAGTGTTACCGAAAAAGTGCTTTCATCATCGGGATGGGCCATAACTACCAGTACACGCGGCCCTGTGGCTGTAGCCTGGGCGTTGCCCAGTTTTAATCCCGCAAAATAAAATACAACAGTTAATAATAGTACACCCAGCTTTTTCATAGCATATTTTACATTAAACCCGGAGGCGTGAGGGTGGATTCGAACCACCGTAAAGGGTTTTGCAGACCCCCGCCTGAACCACTCGGCCACTCCGCCTTTTCATAACGCCTATCAATTAATATCACCCGAAGCAAACCAGCTTTAAGCTTTTAGCATTCTGCTTTTCGGCTTTAAAAACGGCCATGCCGGGTATCAACCCCAAACATGGCCGTTTATCATTTTTAATTTACATCAAACCATAATTTGGTTGTCAATACGTCTGCACCCTGGCTGGCAACCGCCGCCTTGTAGTTGGCACCGTTTAACGATTGCTCTGTTCCGGGATAAATAAACCTTACCGGCAGTTTGCCGCTTAACGTACCCGCTACAGCAGGCTGCAGCTGCGGGTAATCAAGCCTGCGCCACTCGGTAAAACCTTCCAGTCCCTGGCCAAATAGGGCTATCCATTTTTGCTCGCCAATTGACTTTTTGTAATTGGTGGCATCGTATTGCACGGCTGGCAGGGCAGTGTAAGTGGCAATATCCGCATCGGCAATGCTGTATTGCTTTAATGATGCAGTTACCGCCTGTTTGTATAACCCGGCAGCATCCCCGGCAATAAAACCGCGTGCTACGGCTTCAGCCTGGTCAAATAAGGTTTCAGCATAGCTGATGATTACGGCAGGGGCATGCGGCGCTAAAAAGTAAGTACCCGGTTTTGATGTTTTGGTAAAACCCAGGTTGCTGGCATCGCCAACCAGCAGGCCGTTGGGTATGCCTACGTAAGTTTGCGGCGTGGCATCCTTGGTTTTGCTGGCGTACACGGGGAGGCGCGGATCATTCAGCGCAAAAAGTTTATCAACAATAGTTTTGCTGACGCGGTAATCGTCCCTGGTATCAAACAAATTGCTGATAGGGTTTTGGTTTGGCGAATCTACATAGGTAAATTGCGCGGTTTCGGTGTTAGCGCTGATGTAACTGCCACCCTCGGTTTGTATATCGGCCAAAACCTGTTTGGCTTTTGCAGGCTCCCTATCGGCAATCCTTAACGCAATGCGCAGGCGCAGCGAGTTGGCAAACTTTTTCCACAAGGCAATATTGTTGCCATAGATAACATCGCCGGCAATGGCTTTGCCCGATGGATCAAGCGCAGTTTGGGCTGCTTTTAAATCATCAAGCAGGGCAAAATAAACATCCTTTTGGCTGTCATAAGCGGGTGTAAGATACTGATCTATGTTGGCCGCCTGCTTATAAGGGATATTGCCATAGGCCTCGGTAAGCAAGGTAAATACCCACGAGCGTAGTACCAGCGCCACACCTTTGTAATTGGTATTGGCCTGCGCATCGCCCAGTTTAATGATCTGGTTAAGGTTAACTATACTTTTTGAATAACCTACCGTCCAAAGCTCCTGGAAAGCGCTGTTGCTGTATATATACCTGTCGGGATCGGTATATTGAATTTTGGCCCAGTATTGTACAAACAGTAATCCTGCTTCCATGTTGTTGGCGGTGCCCCAATACGTATCGGCAGTAACCTTGCTTGCTGCAGTAAGGAGGTAATCGGGCTGTGCCGTTTGCGAGTTATTAGGGTTCTGGTTAATATCTACCAGGTCTTTTTTGCACGATGCTGCCGATAATAACAGCGCGCCTGATAATATGATAGTTGTATATTTAAGTTTCATGGTTATTAAAATTTAAGGTTGATGTTGAAGCCAATGTTGCGTACGGTTGGCAGGGTAAGGTCTTCCAGACCCTGGCCGTTGCCGTTGTTAAAGGCGGTTTCAGGATCGATGTTTGGCGCGTTTTTATGGATTATCCACAGGTTGCGGCCAACAACAGATAAGGTTGCCGATTGCAGGCCGACGCTTTTTACCCAGTTTGAAGGGAAAGTGTAACCCAGTTTAACCTCGCGCAGTTTAATGTAAGATGCATCGTAAACAAAAGCTTCATCAACATTGGTAAACCCTTTGTAGTATGATTGGGCAGGTAATATGGTTGTATTGGCGGTGCCATCGGTTTTAACGCCTTTAAAGATCTTGCCATCATTGTAAACCGTTACGCCTGCGGGAGCGCTGCCGCTAACTTGTACCGCGGTTGCCGATGTATTGTTGCCCGGGTAATAATAGCTGATACCGCCGTTTGCAGTACCCCGGCCCGGCAGGGTAGAGGCCAGCACGCCGGTATAGGTACCCGTGCGGTTGGTGTTTGAATAGATAGATCCGCCAAACCTTGCATCAATTAGGAAACCAAGGTTAATGCGTTTGTAGGTAAAGCTGTTATTGATGCTGCCCAGCCAGTTAGGTGTAAATTTGCCCAGGTATTGTTTGGTTGGATTGATAACCGGTGTGCCATTGGCGCCTATAACAATTTGCCCGGATGCATCGCGGGTGTAGGCGTTGCCATATAGGGTACCATAAGGCTGCCCAAGGGCGGCTAACACCTGCACGGTACGGTCGCTTCCTAATATGATGCTTTGCAGGCGGCCTTCATCATCCAGCTTAACTACTTTACTGCGGTTAAGCGAATAGTTGGTGGTTATATCCCAGGTAAAATCTTTTGATTTTATTGGTGTTAAACTCAGTTGCACCTCAATACCTTTATTGTTGATGCTGCCGCCATTGATTAGTTTTTGGCTGTAACCGGTTGATGGGCTTACGTCAACGGTAACAATCTGGTTTATACTGTTGGTATTGTATGCGCTTACATCTAAATGAACCCTGTCCTGGAAAAAGCCCAGCTCAAAACCGGCTTCGGCCGATGTGGTGGTTTCCGGTTTTAGCTTGCTGTTCAAATCAACAGTGCCCAGGCTTTGCTGTGGGCTTGAACCAAAAGGAGCGGTAAAATTATAGTAATTGATAAGTTGATAAGGGGTTGTAGCTTTACCCACTTTTGACCATCCGCCACGTAGTTTGGCATAGGTTAAAATGTCACTTTTAATATCAAGTGCCTCTGAAAGTATCAAACTGCCATTGACCGAAGGATAAAAGTAGGATAGGTTGGCCGCCGGAAGGGTTGACGACCAATCGTTGCGGCCGGTAAGGTTAATAAAGGCGTAATTTTTAAAACCTATTTGTGCCGATGCAAAATAGCTGTAAGTTTTAAGCTTGCCATAATAGTTGGATGATACCAGCGGATCGCGCGAGTTACTTAAGGTGTACAAACCGGCTACTGCCAGTTTAGGTGCTATCTGGTCGTTTTGCTCATTTAATATGGAGCTGATGTTACCACCGCCCAAAACATCTAACGAGAAATCGTTATTGAGTTTTTTGGTGTACTGCAGCCTGGCTTCGGTATTGGTTTCGTTTACGGTGTAGGCATCTTCCTCGTATGATCCAAATGGGGTGCCGTTGGTCCCGTAAGCTACTTTAATTTTGCGCCTGTCGTTATAATAATCAGTCCCGGTACGGAAATTGGCCGATAAGCCTTCGATGATCTTATAATTTAGTTCAACGCTTCCTATAATGCGGTTTTTGTGTTGCCCTACGGTGTTTTCATAGGCCAGCCAGTAAGGGTTGCTATAATAGCTGTTGTTCCAGTTAAAGGTGTTGCCATTAGCATCTTTATAGTTTTTAAGCTGGCTGATATCAACCTGGCGGCCAAACCACGTAAACTGTAGCATGGTGCTGGTTGCACGTTTGCCGCCGGCGCCGGGCAGGTTATCGGCATCGTCTTTAATATAATTGGCAATAGTTGTAACCGTTAACTTAGGGCTAAGCTTGAAGGTAGAGTTAAGCAAAAACGAGTTACGGCCTTGCGAGGTGTTAGGTACAATACCGGTTTGGTGCAGGTTATTGTACGATAAGCGGTAGTCAGCCTTATCGCTGCTGCCTGCCAGTGCTACACCGTTATTTAAGGTTACGCCTGTATTAAAAAAGTTTTTTACATTATCCGGATGGGCCACAAACGGAACAGCCTGGCCGTTGGAGTAAAACTGCGGAATAAGCGATCCGTCAAGCGCGGGGCCCCAGCTTTCGTCAACGCCATCGTTAACGCCGCCGCCTTTACCATCTACATAGCTAAACTTGCCATTTGATCCTTGGCCGTATTCGTTCTGGTAATCGGGCAGGATGTTTACGGTCGAGAAGCTGGTGTTGGAGTTGATAGTAACGCCAAGCCCTTTTGTGCCCTTACCTGTTTTGGTTTTAATAAGGATAACACCCGCCGCGGCCCTGTAACCGTAAAGCGCCGCCGCGTTTGGCCCTTTAAGCACACTTACCGATTCAATATCCTCGGAGTTAAGATCGGCTATGGCGTTGGCAAAATCTCTTGAACCATTGGTGCCCAAAAACTGGCTGTTATCAACAATAACGCCATCAACCACAAACAAGGGCTGGTTGTTATTGCCTATCGAAGTTTCGCCGCGGATAATGATGCGAGACGACCCCATATCGCCCTGGCTGTTGGTAACCTGCACACCGGCAATTTTACCGGCCAGCGCGTTCACCAGGTTGGTTTCCTTGGCTTCGGAGATATCTTTTGATTTCAATCCCTGAACCGAATAGCCCAATGTCTTTTTATCTTTAGAGATATTGAGCGCCGTGATCACCACCTCGTTAAGGGAGTTTGGTGCATCCTGCAGTACAATTTGCAGGTTGGTTTCGGCTTGCTTTACCGTAATTTCCTGCGTTGCAAAACCGAGATAGGAAACTTTAAGCACATCGTTAACATTGGCGTTCAGGCTGAATTTGCCATCGGCGCCGGTTTGTGCACCATTAGTGGTGCCTTTTACAGCTACACTTACACCTGGCAATGGCAAGCCATCGGATTTAGCGGTTACCGTGCCGCTTATTTTAACAGATTGCGCCGCAACTGTTTGGATGAGAAAAAATGGCAACAGGAGTGCCAGTAGAAATTTGTAATTTTTTAACATGATGGTTAATGATTAATAGTTTTTATTGCCGGTATAGCAAAGCCGGTCATCAGCATTTTGGGCATAGCAATGCCTGCTGTTGAATTTATAGTACCGGTAAATTGATTGTTGATTGTGTTGGTTATAAGCAGAGGCGGCCAGCTGCAGCAGGGGACCCGTGGCTAATAACCGTTGCCTTTATTTAACAGCAACAACGCATACCCTGCATATACAGGTAAACAGAAGCGAGGGAGAACGGTACGAATTTGCTGGCAGGGAATACGCTTGGAAAAGGTGTTCTTGTTGTTTTCATAACAATTTGATATATAGATAGTAGTATTAAGTAGATAGTGCCGTTTTGACTCAAAATATAAGAATTTGACTAAAGAGGTTTTTGAAACCCGAAACTTTGAGCTTTATGCCTTCTGCTTTAAGCTTTTAATTAGTTTACAGATGCAGTTTTATTGTTAACCAGCGCATCAACTACTTTTAGCATCGATGCAAATTCCTGGGTATCATAAAGGCGGGTGAGGTATACAATTTTGCCGTCTTTGTCAATAACCACGTTGCGGGTTACACCGCTTTTTTTGTTGGCAAAGCGCCCGAAAATATCGGCACCAGGATCAAGCGCCAGCGGATAGCTGATGTTCATTTCCTGCTGAAAATGTTGCACTTTTTCAAGCGGTTCGTCCCTATCAACGCCGATAAGTACCAGGCCTTTGTTCTTATAAGCCTGCCATACATCTCTTTCAAGATGAGGCATTTCCTGGCGGCATACGCTGCACCAGCTTGCGGTAAATTGCAGGATAACTATCTTACCCCGAAGCTGTTTTAGTGAAGTTTGGGTGCCATCGGCCAGTACCAGTTTAAAATCATCGGGCGCTTGCTCGCCGGTTTTAACAATATAACCCCGGTCAATTGATGCAGGCAGGGGAGCAGGCGTTGTGGTTTGCGCAACGGCCAAATAGCCGGTTATTAATAAGGAGCAGGTGATGAGTAGCTGTTTAATTTTCATAACGTAAATTTTTAACTGCGTTTTTATAATGCAGGGTTAAAAGCACTGGAATTTAAATAAACAAGAAATTTGGGCGATAACGATATGATGGCACAGCTATATAGCTGTAAGTAACGTAACATACATTATCTTTTCCGCCACTTAAATGGCGAACAGGAATTAGCACCTTTATAACAATTGGGCTTACAGGTTGCTAAGACATCACAGGGCCTTTCCCTCCGTCTTTCTTGATAATTAAATTAAAGAACTGTTTAGTGATGCAAATATATAATATATTCTACTAAATACATAGACATTATATAATTTAATTGTCATGAAATGAATAGTGGTATTGAACGATGGTCACGACTCATCCAGGCTAAGCTACACCGGCCTATCTATCTCCGGTTCATGCCGCAAAAGGGGTAACCCCAATTTTGTTTAATTGGTTCTATATGCGATATCCGGGTAAAAAATTAAACATATAAAACAAATACCTGATTTACGGAGGAAAGTAAGGCCATGTAAAACTGCGAGTTACAGGTTTTTTGAAAAAAAAATGTGAGAGATTGAAAAGAAATTCTATCTTTGCATTCCGTTTCGAAAAGCACTCGTAGCTCAATTGGATAGAGCGTCTGACTACGGATCAGAAGGTTAGGGGTTCGACTCCCTTCGAGTGCACATATAATTTGCCTTTAAATGGGTTTAATCCATACAGGTACAAAGTTAATCCTAAGCCTTTCTGTGTTGTACCGAAAGGCTTTTAATTTATAACGAGCATGCTAAACCTGGTATTGTTTGGTCCTCCCGGAGCCGGGAAAGGGACTCAGTCACAAAAGCTTATTGAACAATATGGATTGATCCATTTATCAACCGGCGATCTTTTACGTGGCGAAATTGCACAAGGAACAGAACTTGGGTTGGAGGCAAAGAAGTTGATGGATGATGGCAAGTTGGTTCCTGACGCGGTTGTAATTGGTATGATCAGCAATAAGCTGGATAGCAATAAAGACGGTAAGGGTTTCATTTTTGATGGTTTCCCCCGCACGGTTGCACAGGCAGAAGCTTTGGATAGCCTGTTAACCAGCAAGCATTCGGCAATAACCGGAATGATAGCGCTTGAGGTTGATGATAATGAATTATTGCGCCGCCTATTGCTACGTGGTAAAGATTCGGGCAGGCCTGATGATGCCAATCCGGAAGTGATTAGCAAACGCATTCACGAATACAATGATAAAACGGCGCCAGTGGCCGGTTTTTATAAAAACCAGGATAAATTTAAAAGCATTAATGGTATAGGCTCGGTTGATGAGATTTTTGGCCAGATACATGCCATTATCGAAGCCTGGTTAAAAGATTAATATTAAATATAAGTCCGGAAGACGGTAAGTCAGTAAAGTCCGAAAGTTAGGAACGTCAAAATTCTTAAACTTTCGGACTTTACTGACTTTCGGACTTTCGGTCTCAAAAAGAGAAAAATTATGTCGCAAGGTTCCAATTTTGTTGATTATGTGAAAATCTGTTGCCGCAGTGGCCACGGAGGGGCGGGCTCTGCGCATTTACACCGTGATATATTGACCTCAAAAGGTGGCCCCGATGGTGGCGATGGCGGTCGTGGCGGCCACGTTATTGTTAAAGGCAATGCCCAGCTATGGACTATGCTGCACCTTAAATACCGCAAGCACGTTATTGCCGGCGATGGTGATTCGGGCGGCAGTTCATTACGTAGCGGCAAAACCGGAAGAGACGAGATTTTAGAGGTACCCCTGGGAACAACCGTTAAAAATGCCGAAACCGGCGAAGTGATCTTCGAAATAACCCAGGATGGCGAAACCCGTATTTTAACTCCCGGCGGCCGTGGCGGCCTGGGTAACTGGCATTTTAAAACCCCAACCCAGCAAACTCCCCGCTTTGCCCAACCCGGCGAAGATGGTAAGGAAGACTGGAATATACTGGAGCTAAAGATCCTGGCCGATGTTGGTTTGGTGGGTTTCCCTAATGCCGGTAAATCAACCCTGCTTTCGGTAGTATCTGCCGCCAAGCCCGAAATTGCCGATTACGCTTTTACAACCCTGGTTCCCAACCTGGGCATTGTGTCATACCGCGATAACCGCTCATTTGTAATGGCCGATATCCCGGGCATCATTGAAGGTGCATCGCAAGGTAAGGGATTAGGTTTTAGGTTTCTGAGGCATATCGAGCGTAACTCGGTACTGTTGTTTATGGTACCTGCCGACACTACCCGAACCATCAGCCAGGAGTATGAAATATTGCTGAATGAACTGCAGGAATACAATGCCGAATTGATGCACAAACCACGTGTGCTGGCAGTAACTAAAATGGATTTATTGGATGAGGAACTTCAGGCCGAAATGAAGAAGGAGCTGCCGGAGGGTGTGCCATCCATTTTTATTTCATCGGTAGCTCAAAAAAACCTGGCCGGATTGAAGGATTTGCTTTGGGCCGAGATCAATAAAGCAAGTGTTTAAATTGCTTTAAATAGTTGGACTAAAACTGTATAAAGCTTATATTTTTTTGTATTTTTTTGATATAAATTGAAACTTATTTAGCAGAATACAGCACATATTTGTCACTCAGCATATCCATATGAAAGCCCTTATAACCCGGGAAACATTTACGGATAATGTTTGATTTTGGCCCCATATAACTTGCCGGCAACATGATGAAAATTGGCCCGCCATGACCGTAGTGTACGTAGTCGTCAAACTCAATTTTTACGTCGGGGCCAATAGGATCTAATATCACATAGCGGTTATGGTTTATCTCCAAACCCAGGTCGGGGCTGATGAATACAAAAATAGCATTGGTGTTTTTACGATCGAGTTCCATGATCTGATCTAACGATGGCTGATCAATAAACAGCTGTGCTATCCCGGATGTCCCCCTGGCATTTTTGGTTGCATTTTGATAATAACTGGGGGCAAAATATCTAATGCTTAAAGCAGTAATAAACAGGCAAAGCAAACCAAATCCAATTTTAACGGGCAGCTTACTTAAACTTACCAGGTAAACAATGCCCGGTGTTATCAGCAAGCCGATTATACGTAAATGCCTTCCCTCATAGGAGATGTTGGCCTGTTTTAAAAAACTGTACCCAAAAAACAATATGGAAAGCAAATAAAAAACGCTAAGTAGCAGCGCATAGCTTTTATTAGGAACAACACGAACGATGCGTATTACTAATAATACGCTCAATACAGCCGCTATTGACAGGACAAACAACGACCATCCCTGATTGAGTATAGGGGCATTACTATGCGTTATAAGGCCGTTTAACATATCATCCAACGAAAGGCCCGTTAATAAGGGCGACGCCAAAGGAAAGCTTAATGCCTCCCAGCTAAATTTAAAGCCAAATGAAGTGCCTGCCGGGTTTGCTCCTTTAGACATGTATTGAAAATAAACTACAGCCAATGATAGTGCAGCGGGGATGGCAATCCAGGTACCATTTTTAAACCAGTCGATTAATGTTGTTTTCTTTTGAGACAGGCTGAGCCATAGGTATAAACATCCTGCCCCGTACATCCATAGAAAGGATGATTTGCAGAAGAAGCCTATCCACCCGGATAGCAGTAAAAATAAGGCAAGCTTCCAGTCTGCTTTATCAAAGCTGACACAGCCGTATAAAAACCAGCCCAGGAAACCGAAAAGTAAAACCTCGCCACCATTATAAAATATGTAGGGTATAATAAAGGCTTGCTGAATAACAATAATTAATACACTTATAGCAGCCAAATGCTTTTCAAAGCCGGCCTTTTTAAAGAAAGTATACCAGCCGGCTATGCCCAATAATCCACAAACAAGGGTAGTAAGCGCTGCTGCACGCCCATCGTTAACGCTAAACAACGATTTAAAAAAGTAAGGGACCAAATATTGCCCCGGCGACCACCAGGATAAAAATTCACTATAGTTTTTACTAATGTCGGCAGGATCTGGCTTGTTTGTAATGTTAAAGGCCCCACCGGCCTGCATCTTGTGCATCACCTGGAAACCCCAGCTTGGATCTGGAAACATTGCCGAGGGGGCTATAAATATCATTACACCCAAAATGACAGTGAGCAGGCTTAAAGCTATTAATATAATTTTGTGGGTATGTGATTGCTGTACGGTCATAATAAAGGTAGTGTTATGTTAATCGTGTAACAACGGATAGTCTTAAGTCGAAAGTCTTAAGTTCTAAGTCAATAAAAGAGTAAATTTAACTTTTGACTTAGTACTATTAACTTAACAGTAGTGGGTTACTTATAGGCCGATCTCGCGGTCACGGATTTTTACTGCAGGGTTACCCTGGTAAATGCTGTATGGTTCCAGGTTTTTTGTGGCTATCGAGCCGGCGGTAAGTACAGCATGGCTGCCAGCTGTTATACCCAGGTTTATTATTGCAGCTGCGCCTATCCAAACGCCGTCTTCTAAAATTACACTTTTGGTTATCAAATCAAATGATGTTGTTTTATAGTTGTGGCTGCCGGTAAGCAACACGGCGCCCTGCGATAAACATACGTTGGCACCAATACTAATCATTACCAGGCTATCTATCCAAACGTTTTCGCCAACCCAGGTGTTATCTCCAATTTGCAAAAACCAGGGATACTTGATATTTACGCAAGGTTTTATAGTTACTTTTTCCCCTATCCTGGCGCCAAACATCCGCAATAAAAAAACTTTGAAATTGCTTGAGGGTATAAAACTGCTTTTAAAAAAAACAGCATTAACATAAAACCATATCAGCCTTTTTAAAGCGTTGCCACCCGGGTGAAAAGGGTAGTTATTATAAGTAGAAAGGTCGGTTTTATGCATATTTGTCTGGGCGGTTATCATTTTGTTTGACCCAAAAATACAGGCTTATCATAATAATAGTGTACAAAATGATATTAAATATGGTGTGGTGATCAACTATACGGCTTGCATTTTTATTCCAGAACAGGGCCAGCAATACAAAACGAAGAATGTTTAAAAGCTGGATGACTACAATTCCCGAAGTTAAAAAGATCAATTTTTGTTTTGTTTTTTTAGGATAGGCAATTACAAATGCCGCAAAAAAGCTCATCAGCCCAAGGCCAAGGCATGAGTACACCAGGATAATAGCCCCTTTGCCCGCAACCAGCAATTCGGTGCCGTTATGAATAGCCGAAAAGCCGAGCCAGTTAAGTACCTGGGTGCTCATGCTCAATAATAACCAACGGAGGCCCTGTATATAATTTAGGTTATTGGCCAAAAACTGGTTATAATGGCCGCCTGGATTGGTTATCCCAAAAAATAAAATGTTGAAATAATAGAAAAGCAGGAACAGAAACAGGAACCTGAATACAAATTTGCCTGGCGAGACCTGACCCGGGTTTACAAGTGTGTTTGGCTGTTTGTTTTTGAGGATCTCGTCAATTTTAACATCCACGATCAGCCTGAACCAGAAAGCCTGCAAAAAATGGAATATGACGCCTATACGCCCTTCTAATATGCCCAATTGGAATATCATCCGGTAAGTAAAGTAAAGCAATGGCCTTACGTAGCGGGGCAATTGCCACCACAACTGCTTAAGCCAGGCTGTACGCTCGTCAGGCGAGCCAAACAATGATGGTTTAAGGGTTTGTTGCCGCATTTTTTGCATGCGCTCCACCTCCTCCTGTGCCAGCAAATCGCTGTAGCGGTTGTGCTTGGCTATCCAGAAACTGATGTTGTTTTCTTTAAGGTTTTCTTCAAGAATATGGCCATCTTTCCAAATTTCAGTTTTACCCTGTACAATGAACCTGTGATCCATATTTTCATTCAAATCGGAGTAACCTACACCAAAGCGGATCATTTTAAGCAGGTAAAAAGGATAGTACCCGCCATGTTTTATCCAGCTGCCTTTAAAAAAATTCTTTCGGTTAAAGTAAATACCGTCAACATCCTGGTATTCCTGGTTTTTGAATTTTGCCAGCTTCTCTTTCAACTCCGGAGTAACCACCTGGTCGGCATCTAAACAAATAATCCAGGGAGTTTTGATATCGAAGTTTTTTAGGGCGAAGTCCCACTGTTTAGGGTGATTTTCGAAAGCATGCTGCAAAATGGTAGCGCCGGCTTGTTGTGCTATCACGATAGTATGATCATCGCTGCCTGAGTCTAAAATAAAAACAGGCGCATCTAACCCGTCGATAGATTGCAGCAATCGCGGTAGGTGCTGTTCTTCGTTATAGGTAATAATGATAAATGAATATGGTGGGATCAATGCTTTGCGATGATTTTTGTATACAAACCTAAATATTTTTCAACCAGGCTGCCAGCACTAAAATCAGCGTGGATAATACCAGGTGCTTGTTGCCTGATGCGTTCCAATTCAAGAGGAAGGGCCACAACCTGGTTAATAATTTCTGCAACAGACACAGCGCTTGTTTCGCATAACCAGCCAAGCTTATTTTCACTAACATAATCGGAAAGGCCAACTTCATGGCTAATGAGTACCGGCGTCCCAACGCTCAGGCTTTCAATTACTGCGTTGCCAAAGTTTTCATCATATGACGGTAGTATAAAAAGATCATGTTTTTGCAGCACCTCAAACTTATCTTCATTAATAAAGCCGGCCCATGTTATCTTATCGCTAACGCCATTATCGGCAGCTAATTGTTTCAAGCTGTTAACATAAGCTTCGCTGCCACTGCCTGCAATGGTAAGATGGAAGGGGGCTTTGATTAAAATTAATGCGTTGAGCAACAAATCGAGTCCTTTTTTTTCCTCTATCCTTGAAAAAAAAATCAGCTTAATTGGAGGCGCTACTGAGTTTTGTGCAGAGGGCTGGTAAACAGGCAGCCTTA
Organism: Mucilaginibacter sp. P4_D1; assembly: GCF_056401935.1. NCBI lineage: Bacteria > Pseudomonadati > Bacteroidota > Sphingobacteriia > Sphingobacteriales > Sphingobacteriaceae > Mucilaginibacter > Mucilaginibacter sp. P4_D1. The sequence continues at coordinate 172,201 of NZ_JBFUIJ010000006.1, read as the reverse complement.
CAAAATTAGGTATAGTGGTTGAGCTTTTAGGCACGATGATGCTATTCACGGCCTCGTTTTCGCGTTGCGAAGTGGCATGGATATGGCAGCGTTTTAATATCGGTTTGCTCAATAAGTTATGGATGAGCAATTTGATTGCCCTGTTTTTATTTTGAAAAGAATAGGGGCTTAAAGTCCCCCTGGCAGATACCACTACCGGAACGCTACGTATTACCGCGATAAGGCAGGAGAGAACTGAAACCAGGTTCCACCAGGCATGGATATGCACGGCATCGTAAGTTTTGACATTTTTCCAAACGGTTTTTAATAGCGCGGGCGAAAGGTGGCTATGGTCTTTTGTAATGCGTTTAAAATAGGTAACGTTTACACCGTCAACCATTACCGGTTGGTTGGGTTTTACATCAAGTTCGGCTACACCGTTGGCGGTTGTGGCAAATACGCACACTTCACACCCTGCATTTGCCAGTTGCTCGCTTAACATGGCTACCGACATGGTTGGCCCACCGTAAACATAAGCCGGTTTGTATGACGCCGAAATTTGTAGAATCCTCAAACCTCTTTTAATATATTAGATACTGTAAGTATTTTATGGATCACCAGCATACTTACGTAGCTCCAGAACACGGTATTGATCAGGAACTCAAAACTAAGGCCACGCCACATGATCTGGAACAGGCCGCTAAATACCAGAGCGGTACCCAATATGTATCCGCCAAAAAGCTTCTCGGCCTTTACCGAGATAATTTGTGCTATTGCACCGTACACCAGCATAATTACAAATACACCCAAACCTCCAAAACTAAGGTAAGCATCTACAATAAAAGCCGGTTTGGCCGATACAACCGAAGCCCTGTTAACCACCCCGGCATCGTAAACCCGTTCCATAATCAAATCCTCGGTACTGGGCTTATCGGGCCAGAAAATTCTGGGGATGATAGCCATGCCCGACTGCTCGAGCAATTTTGTGCCGTAAAAATCAACGTTTTTTGGGGTTGATTGGGTGAATTTGATAAACATATCAATTTCGCTTAGCCGGTACACCAAAAAGCCCCAGTTTGAATCATCATCGTCGCCCGAATCGCTGCTTAATGCTGCATCAAGCGCCAATTGAGTTGCCTCATCGGCCGAGGCATCGCCCGACCATGCGTTTTGCCTGAAAATACGGTTATACGTTGGCAAAAACATAAATAAGAGTAGCAGGGCAGGGATAAAGATTGCCGCAACCAACTTTTTATAATTGGGATACAGAAAAACCCCCAAAACCAGTACACTGATGATAATGGGCTCCTTAAAGCCCGAAGTTAAGGCAGTGTAAAAGTTAAAAAAATAAAATGCCAGGCAAATAAGCGTATTGCCAATTTTTTTTAGCGGGATAGCAAAAGCAAGCGCCAGCGTACCGGCTATAAAACTTAACGAACTAAATTGATTTGCAAATTGTGATAATCCCGGAATCCGGATAAAAAATATGGAAGCCGGGAAACTGACAACTGCAAACATCAATAGCAAATTTGCCAGTTTTTCTTTTGGCATATAGTATTTTGACTTGGTACCATAATCCATAAAAATTAAAATACCCGATACAAAAGCCGCGTGCCCCAGGCAATAGTACCGTTGGCATTGCGCAGTGTATTGTAAACGATCCTGATCGACCAGTGTTGAGCCTGCTTTTTCAAAATTTTGATAGCCCAATACATCCAAAAAGTAAAATATGGAGGTACTGGCCATGTACCCGGCGAAAATTATCTGTACCAAAAAAATCGGACGCATCAATTGTTCGGCTATGCTTAAGTCATCCGGTATTGGCTTAACCCAGCCTGTTAAAGTCAGCAAAAATATCAGGAACGATCCAAACCAGGCTATTATATACGACAGCTGGGGATCGCTGCTTAATAAAGCAGCCAGCGCCCAGGGTACATATAACACAATAATGCGTTCTAACGGTGCCTGCTTAGTTTGCATTGATAGTATTGACTACGCTTAATATAGCATTGGCCTGTTTGCTAAAACTCCAGTTGGCTATGTTGATTTTTGCGTTGTGGCCTAAAATTGTTAACCTGTTTTTATCACCTGTAAGGGCATCCAGTTTCTTTGTTAGGGATGATATATTACCCGTTTCAAATATTTCGCCGGTAACGCCCGGGTTTACCAGGTCGGCGGCGCAACCGCATTTATCAGATACCAATACGGGTTTACCAGCCGCCATTGCCTCATTTACGGCGAGCCCCCAGGTTTCGCCCGGTCCCTGCGAAGGCAGGCAAAACAAGTTACAGGCCTGGTATAAAGCAGGCATTGCCAACTGGTTTTGAAAGTTTATAAAATGAATATGGCTGTTTTTAGCTGCTGCTATTTTTAAAGCGTCCTCCAAAATACCGTTACCAACAAATAATAAATGCACGTTTGGCATGTTCAAAGTTAAAAAAGCATTCAGTAATAAAAGCGGTGATTTTTTGTCTTCGAATTTACCGGCAAACAATACTAAAATATCAGCCGGCTTAATCCCCAAATCCAACCTGATTTTGGAAGCTTCCACACCTCTTTCGGCGGCAAACCTATCGTTATCTATAGCGTGCGGCGCAAAACTAAGCTGCCGGGCTTTCAATCCGTATTTTTTAAAGTAAGCGCAATTATTGCTGCCTACATAAAAAGCATGATCAACATGGCTATAAACCCATCTCAAAAAAAACGATCGCAATAATTGTTTTGCACCGGTTTTGCTGTCCAACAAGGTAGAGTCGCCACGAAAGTAAACCGGTATTTTATTTTTAAAATGCCTTATGGCCTTTAAATGGCTATCATATGCCCAGCCGTAAACCAAAACAGCATCTGCCTGCCAGGATGTTATTTGATTGATAAGGCCTGGATTGATTATTCCCTTAAAATGATGTGAGCCCGGATTTGGAGCTGTGTTTTTAACCCACTCATAGGTGTAACCCTCCAGCAGCGGGATATCCCAGGTAACGGTTTTGCCAAAGCCCGGATCAAATTTTTTCTGCGCCCCATCGCCCCAGGTATAAAACACTTTAACGTCTATTCGTTCGGCCAATAATTGGAATACCGGGGCATAGTATTGGATGGGATGGGTAGTAATGATAGCTAAACGCATCTAAATAATTTCGCCCATTATTTTAAATCCTTTGGATGCCTTCACACGCGATTTTATAAATACTTCGTCGCGGCAATAAATAGTATTATAGCTGCCGAATGAATCCATCAACTGTAGTTCCCGTTTAAAAGGATCATATTGGCATGGTTTAAAACCTACTGACAAAAGTGTTTGGTGAATATCATCTTCATTAAAACCGTAGCGCAAACCACTGCCATTCAGTTCAATAATGATGGCTTTAAGTATGGGCAGCTTTAAGGTGTCGGTCATCCCTTTTAACACTTCGGTTTCAAAGCCCTCCACATCAATTTTTATAAGGGAGGGTTTATCATTAAGGATCAGTGAATCAATACTGATCACATTTACTGTTTCCGCATCGGTTTCTGCGCTTTCGCCGGGGCTAATAATGTGGTTGGTGGTATCTTCGTTTTTGGAGAAGCTTAATATGCCCGCTGTGGCGCCTGCCGCAGCGTTTATTAAAGTAACTTTATTTTCCAGTTTATTCAGGCCGATGTTTTTGGCGGTTATAGCTGCAGTATTTGCAGAGGCCTCAATAGCAATGGTTTTGGCATTACAAACGCCCGAAGCCAATAAGGTATACGAGCCTGCATTGGCGCCAATATCAAAAAAAACATCGCCGGGCTGTAAAAAATGCAGCAAAAAAGCCATGTCATCAAACTCGTGCAGGCCGGTATAAATATTGCCGGTAATACCTGTTAAACCTTTGCGTGCATAAAAATTTATACCGGCAATAAATGGTTTTACCATAAACTTAGCGGGCTGCATACTGCTTTGAACCTGCCAGGTTAAAAAACGGATAAACGCTTTAAGCGGATGCCTTTTACCTAAAGGGTGGTTCAATATAAAGCCGAATGTTCTTTTAATTTTTCCCATTGATAACGCTGTCAAAAAGTTTGCACTGGTGTATGGTCATTTGCCTGGCCGAATATTTATTTACAGCTTCGGGATTATATTTAGGCGGTTGAACACCGCCATTGATTAAAGATAACAGGAATATGCTGATGTTGGCATCGGAAACTGAATCGTAGTCATAAACCGATTTAACGCCATACTCTCTCATGATACTTATAGCCGAACTTGCCTTGTTAAAAATAGCCAGTAAAGGCTTTGGGGTAAGCAAATACGGATAAATTTTTGAGGCCGTGTATTTAGGGTCGTCGGAACCTGGTATAAACAACCCATCTGCCTGTTGCAGGGTTATCAGTGTATGATAGTAGCTTATTCTATCGGTAATTTCAATTACATTGCCTGCAACGCCCATTTGCCGGGCAAGCGGTAAAATGCTTGGTTTGCCCTGTCCGGTGGGCGCATAACTTGTGCCTATAAAATAAAACCGTAATGATTTTAAAGCTTCGTTGCCTTTATCCAATGCTGCTTTGAGGCCTTTTAGCAATGGGGTAACCGCCCGGTGCATATCGGCACCGCCGCGGCCTATGTACACTATATTGATGTATTTTGAATCGAGAAGATTGGGAAAAGTATTCCTGTTCTGTTCGGCTATCTGCATATCCGGTTCAAATGCACCGAAGGTTATGGTTACGGATGGAATGCCCTTAATTGCCGGGTAGCGATTTTTCAGATCGCTGATATAATTATCAGATACGCTGATGAGGCCACCCACATGGTTCATAGCACGGGGCTCCAGGTATTTGTTCAGGCGATAGGAGAACCAGTACTTGGGTGGCCTTTGTGCTTTGGGTTTATCCTCATAATAATCAGAAAACCAGGGGTCCTGCATATCAATTACGTAGGGGATACCATAGCGTTTTTTAAAATAAGCGCCCAAAATGCAAACAGGGAACTGGGTGGTCGAAAAATAGATCAGGTCGTAGGCTTGTGTTTTTAAAAGCTCCTTTATTTTTTCCCTGTAAAACCACAACGACCGCAAAGCAATACTGCCCAGCCCCAGTTTGGATGTTACACTTTTTTTTAACGCTTTAACCTTATGAACCTTTAGGTGTTCAGGGATACTTTGTAAAAGCAATTCGTCCACGGGCAGGTCTGTGTATTGTTCGTCTACGGTTATTACTTCGGCATCCCAGCCGTTAGCTGCAAAGTAGGGCAGGCTCATACGGATGCGCTGCATATCGGCCCCGTTTACGGGTGGGAAATAGGGAGATATGATCAGCAGTTTTTTCACGGATTATTTATAGCCCTTTTCCACCAGCGATTGCTACTGATTTTTTCCCGCGCTGCCGACCAGTCGCAGACCTCATCAATAATATCGTAAAAACCCTGCTGCTTTTCAGGGAGGTTATTGGCTGCTATATTTTTAATCAGTTGCGGTAGCCCATCATAAAAAGCATTGGTACGATAGGGGGGATGTAACGACCATAAGCCTTTGCCGCTCCCTAAAAAATCAATCCTTTTTAACTTATGACTGTCCATGTAGGACGATACCAGGTGTTCGGGCAAATCGGCATTAGCATTGCCTTCAATTATTGCTTTCAACTGGCCCCGCATTGGTGGCCTTGTTAATATGAGTTTACCGGTTTTAAACCGGCTTTTATCAATCATAAAAATCCTGGTGCTCATACCTGCCAGTTGCCAGGTATAAGGGGCAATTTTATTAATTACCTGTTGCCCGGTCAAAGTATCCATACTATTGGGCGGGCCCGGCAAAGGCGCAGTAACAAAACAAGCTGTATCAGTTTCAAAAAAATGTGTTGCTTCAGCAATCCATTCTCCACTTCCGCCACCTAAAAACATATCAGAATCTAAATGGAAAACAAGGTTATTGGCCGCAGTATATATTCCAAAAAAATAGGCGTAAAAAGGGCCACCTCTAAAGTCTTTATCAGGCATGTCCTTTTTGCCGAAGAAATAGCCTGCAACTTTTTGTTTGGTTACTGCGGAATAATCAACCGGGACAATTTTAACGTTGTAGCTGCATTCAATTTCTGCCGATAGGAATTGGTTTAGTAACTCTTTATTTTCTTCCCACCCTTCAGCAAAGCGGCCTTTGCTTGGCCGGGTATCAACGGTTAATATAATTTCATCTACCTGCGTACTTAAAATAGCTAACTGGTGTTTAAGGATATACCTGGCATGCGGATAATCGCCGGGTGCCAGGTTAATTTGCAGGCTTACCTTATTTTTCAAGAGCGTTGTTTACTAATTGAAGTAATTTTTTCGACTCATTTTCCCAATTGTAAAACGCAGCGGCCTCAATGGCTTGTTGTTGGGCCAATTGTAATTCACTGGGATTGCTAAGCCAACTATCCAACTCGCCTATCTGTTCCGGCGATGGCTGTTGCGATAATTTGAAGCCCGGTTTAAATTTATCAAATGCTTCATGCTGACCCACTGTTTCGCTGGCTATAACAGGCAGACCGGATTGGATATACTGAAAAAATTTATTGGTAATGGTATAATTGCGGCTTGGGGGCGTATCCAGCTCCAGGGCCAGGCCAATATCAAAGCCGGCTATTTTTGCGGCCAATTGATTTTCGCCAACAAGGGAATGAAAATATAAATGGTGCTGCGCGGGCATTAGGGAGGTGAGTATTGCATGATAGCCGGTAGTTATGTTGCCCAACAGGTGCAATTCAAGAGGTGTTCTTAACATGCTCAATACGTTCATAAACTGGTCAAGCCCCCGGCCCGGGCCAATAGTTTGCGAAAACCAGAATAACTTTAGGGGCTTGTCAAATCTTTTTATTTTATTTTGAACGGAGCCAGGCGATGGGAAAACATTATAGATAACCTTTGGTTGCGGGCATAAATACAACTGCGATAATTGTTTAGCCAACGCATTTGAGGTTGTAATGCAATAGGTACCTTTATTTAAAGCGATAGCCTCTATCCGCCGAAGCAAGTTGATGGGCCTTTCGGCGCGTGCTTGGGGCAGCAGGTCCTCCGAGTACCAGTCCTCAAAGTCAAAAGCCACCTTGCAGCCTTCATTTAATAGTCGCGTGCCTATGTAAGTAGCCAATTCCTGGTGGCAGATGTATAAGTCTGCTTTTACTGCTTTAGCTTTATTATAATAGCGCGCAGCACCATAACCAAGTGCGAGGCTGTTTTCTATTTTAAAGCTATACACAAGCAGGCGGCCAATTTTACTTAAAAACTTATCTTTAAATGAATTAAGGTTTGATGCGGAAAGGTTTGATATTGCCTGCAACTTAATACCAGGAAAAGCGCCTATCGCTAACAGATCTTGCCGGTAAAGGTCTGCAGAAATAATGTTTGTTAAAATAATAACATCATAACCTGCCGTAGCCAAAGTAACCGCCTCTTTTAAAACCCTGGGATTTCGGCAAAGGTGCGATTGTGTGATAATGCAGATTCTTTTTGGCAATATTTTACCTTTTTTAGCTAAATAGCCGGGTTTTTATGAGTTGTAATGATTGTGGTATGGAATGGGTGGTAAGTGCTCGCTGCTGCCCTTTTATCCTTAATTCTTTACGCTTGTTTTTTGATGCGATGAGTTCCGTGCATTTATAAACCAGTTCATCGGCATTGGTGTAGGTTTCCATATCGGTGCCCAAATCATATAATTGGGCTAAGCCCGCAGTATATTCAGTGAGGTAGCAGGCACCAAGCATGGGCGCTTCCAGGTCGCGGAGCCGGCTATAGGTTACCATGTGTTTACTAAATGTGGGCACCCGGTTAATGCCGAGTGTTATACAGCTTTGGCGGCTAAGCCGGATGTATTCATCAAAGTCCGGCTTTTCAAGTATGTTACCGGCGGGGATATGCGCTTCGGTTAGTTTTTCATTACGTTTACGATGATACGCTACAAATCCGTTGATCCCTACGTTGCGCAACAGGTTGAACTGGTTTTTCATTTTGGACGATGGACTTTGTAACGGTGGCTTTATTGCAGGCTCATTTGTGTCATCATTCCAGCCATTTCCCCTGATTTGTATAGGGATGCCCCCGGCAATTGCGTCTGCCAAAAGCTGTGCGCGTAAATCATCTTTTGACCCGATGAAGGAGATGACATCAATTTCCTGCCTGTTAAAATCGCGGTATTGTGGATCAACCCACATGGGCATGGGCAAATTAATATGCGGAACCCCGGCGGTTTGATAAAGGCGCAAGGCTTCAAATTCAGGCACCCATACCAGGTCGAAAACCTTAAACTGGCGCGGTAGTTTGGTAAACGAACGCACATTATCGCAATAAAAATTAACGCATGGTACTCCCATCGCTTTAATTTGTTTTATTGCCCCGGTATCTATTTGTTTGGGATATAAATAACACAAAAAAACATCTATTTGCCCGCGGTTTGATTTAATGTGGTTTATAGTTTTTTCCCATGCCTGCTGTTTCCATTGTTGCAGGGCAGGGTCATTTTCATAAGGTACAAGGCCGGCAGCCCAGTCAAGGCCCGGTATTTCGGTCCATTGCATTCCGGCTTCCTCTATACCGTTTTTGATATAGTATGTCCAAAAACGATATGCGGGTATGGCATGTGGCTGGCCACCATTATCCTGTAAAAATGAAAGGAGGATTCTCAATTAATGGATGTTAAATATTTGTTTAAAGCGTTTTGTGGCTTTCCAGCCAATTAAACCGGCAATTGCTTTGGTTATGCCCCCGGCCATGAATTTTAATGTAGAACCGCCAAGCTCATTTACCCGTTTTTGGGCTTCGTTTGCCAGCCGCCTTTGTTTGGGATAAGCAATGTATACATAATGCTGCCAGGTATTGGCGCAGGCCAGCTTGGCTTCGGCACTTGTTTTTACGGCCAGCAGGTTTTTGGTGGCTTTATCAATAGCCGTGAACGCCGATTGCATGGCCTCCTGCTGTTTACGATCAGATAAACTACCGCTATTGCCCGACCGGTAGTATAATATGGAATTTGGATCAAACACTACCGATTTGCATTTCAGTATAATCCTGGTAAAAAAATCCAGATCGTCAATCAGGGTAAGTTGTTCGTCCCAAAGGCCGGCGTTTTCGATGATTTGCTTTGGCAATAAAAAAATGCCGGATTGTGTCATCGAATGGCCGTTTTTCCATGACGAGCAGATCCAATCATAAGCAGGCAGTGTTTGCCAGCAATCTTCGGGGCTCAACTTAAAAGTATCCAGGCTGTTGTTGTAAAACCTGCCCCATTTGGCCGAAATTATACAATCGGGGTTTTCAACGGCAAGCTTAACCTGGCTTTCAACCATTTGGGGATTGATGGTATCGTCGCCATCTAAAAATTTGATATACCGGCCTGTTGATTTAGTGTAAGCCAAATTACGGGAAGCGGCAGCACCACGGTTTTGCTGATAATAAACACTGATATTTTGATGCGGCAGGTTTTTTAATAAACTGGGGGTGCTATCTGTAGAGCCATCATCGACCACAATTATTTCGATGTTGCTGTAGGTTTGATTGATAACCGCATTAATAGTATCACTTATATAGTTTTCACCATTATAAACAGGAATGCATACAGAAACTAAAGGTGCAGAAACAGACATGTTCTTTATATCGTTTTCCATGCTTTCTTAAAGTACCCTTCTTTTGATAAATCTACGTAATGATGTAGTGCCCCCATATGGCGATCAATCCTGCTGGCATCCGGGTTAACAATATATTCATCCGCAGGTAAAACCACTGCATCAACATTGGCTAATAACATAGCAGTTAAAGCTTGTTCAAGATAATATGAACTGCTTTCTTTTTCTTCAAGTGCTTTTGTCCAGCTTTCTAAATCGTCCCAATTTATCATACTGCTATTGAGGCCAATGGCGCCTACATTTAGTAGCGTTGGAATCCTGTTTTTACAAAGCTGTTCCATCAATTGCCTGCTGTAACCGTACGATTCCTGGCAATCCTGCATGTATACAGGTTTTTGGGGTTTTTTTAACCAATTAATTAAGTCCAGCGGATCATCCCAAAACAGCATATCCGAATCTAAGACGAGTTTCCAGTTATTACCGGAAATGGTATGTACATCTGTCAGCTTTTTAATATGCGGGTAAACCTGGCGTTTGTGGTGTAAAACCGGGTATTGGTGTTTTGGCAATATTTTGTCGAGGTTTTCATCTACCATTTGCCTGTTCACTATACCGGCGCCGGGCAATTGGGTATTTATTTGTTTAATTAACTGTTCGTCAAAGCTGCCGTCATCAACCAATATAAATTTAAAAGGAGTTTGGCTGACTTTTATTAACGATTGGATGCAAAACAGTGTTTGGTACAGGTACTTTTTTCCGGTTAAAAAGTATATCTCCAGGCCATCAACCGCCGATTGAACAGGAGGTAAATGAGCGGATGCCTGCTGCATCAGTTTTTGCCCCTGCAACATTCTGCGGTAATTAAAATATCCGCCAAAACGGCTAAAATGATTTAGCCGGGCTTTTGGGTAACGATATAAAACGTTAATTACAGACTGTAGCACCTATAAATATTGATTTAAAATAGATAAATGACGGCTTTTCATTGTTTGGCCAAACCATCAAAAGTACCGCAGGCGCCCTGCCACCTGATGTAGTTTACATTATTTATCCAGGCTTTATAAGTAAACCACGCCTTTACTTTGCGCGGAAAAACTGTCCAGACTGAAATTTGCGGCCAGGGATTTATACCGTGGCTTTGCAGCAGCCGAACCCAGGAGTTGCTGCTATTATTGATTAACCGGGCTATGTAGCCGGCTTCCATCCTTTGCGCCGGGATGATATGATGCAATACCAGGCCTGGTAAATACCCCACGTGCCAGCCGGCTTTCAGTATTTCTAAAATAATATCGTTATCGCCACCCGAGCTTAAGGAATCGCCTTTTCTATCGGTAATGACATTTTTTTGCGTGGAGATTTTTTTGATATAAGTGTTCAGCGCCGCTTTCCTGATGGCTATTCCTGCACCAATGGGTGCGCAAACGGGGTATTTATAATCCCATGACGCAGTTAACACCTCGTCGCCAAGATCGCGTAACGCCAGGCTTGAATAAAACTCCGATAGCCAGGCCGGCGGGTCGCTTTCAAACAAAGGAAGTGATTTACCCCCTATGGCACCAAGCTTAGGTTGTTCCTGGAATGCTTTTAATGTGTTTTGCAGGTAGTTTTCATCCAGTATATTGTCATCGTCCACCAATATCAATACCTGCCCGCGGGCTTCATTAAAACCTTTTAGCCGGGCGTAGGTTAGCCCTTGCACTGTTTCCCTGACAATTTTATGATTAGGGTGCCATCCAAGTTCTGCATTAATGGGTTGGCTCGAGTTATTATCAACTATTATTAGTTCCCATGCCTGTATTGGCAGGCTTTGCTTTTGTAAACCGGTTAACGTTTTAGCAAGCCTGTTTGCATCAGGGTTGTAAGTGGGGATAATAACACTTAGCATATCAGCCATTCCTGTAGCTCACTATTTTTGCGGGCACCCCCATTGCTATAGCATAGGGCGGCAGGCTTTTGGTAACTACCGAACCGGCACCAACAACACAGCCATCGCCAATGGTAACACCGCCTAAAACTTTAACCCCGGCGCCTATCCAAACGTCGTTACCAATTTTAACCGGGAGCAAAATATCGCCCTGCGACCGGATTAGCGTAGCCTTATCGGGGATGGTATGGTTGGAACTAACAATACATGTATGCATAGCAATCAATGTGTTTTCGCCTATCTCCACATCTCCGTGACCGTAAATACATACGTATTCGCCTAAAAAAGTGTTTTTGTTTATGTTAACTCTCCCACCGTAGGCCTTGATAATTACGCCTCTTGATAACTCACACTGTGAGCCAATCGTGATCTCTCCCTTTTGCCCGTTCAAAAAGCCCCGCGACAAAAAGGTATTTGGTTTTATGATAACAGGCTTGCGAATAGTTATGCCCATCAACCTGAAAAAAATGGCGTACAGGTTACTTATTAATTTTGACATACAAAATCATTCAATAATGTTTTCAAAAAAGGAAGGCCCTGTTTAGTGTCGTGCTCATCTTCAAAATTGAGCCAGGCTACATGATGTTTCAGCTCGCATACCGACGACAGCCTGTGAAAACAAGGCTTAAAAAGCATCCCTTCGGGGTATAGCTCCAAAATATGTGTACCCTTGTTACACAGGTAAATATTACTTAAACCTGCACCATGAGGTGCAATAATATGTGTGGCGGATTGCATTTTTTGAATGGTTTCAGCAAAGCTCAGACCCGAAAGGTCAATAATTTCAATTGAGGGGAAGTGTTCCATAAGCTGGTGTTCCCATGCAATATTTCGTGATTTAGTCTCTTTCCTGGTGATCCAGAGTACTTTACCGGGTGTCGTTTGATTTGTTGGTGTGATGTTGAACAGCGCTTTTAGGGCTCCAATGCCCCATGGGTTTATTTGCTGATCACTAACCAGCCTGCTGGTAAATAACAGCTGCTCACATTCAAAATGAGCCTTATTATCAGCCCAGATTATTTTTGACGTATCGATATCTGCCCTTTGCAGCCACTTTAATTTCCAATCGGTTGCCGGGCCGTTAAACAGGATATGATCAACATGCTTTATTATTGGCATGGCAAAATGGATTTTGACTATGGATTCAAATAAAAAATGATAAAAGCCGCCGTCGGCCCCATTAGTAAGGCAGCACAGGGTGGTGCCTTCAACGTAAGTTTTTTTCGGAAAATGAATTACGTTGGTAAAAACGGAGTCCCTTAAATCAACTGTCCATTCCTTTGCAGATTCATCAATAAAACATCGCCTTTGGCTATCGTATACCAAACCGATAGCACACCACACTGTACCTTTTGATACACTGTACAGGTACCGTTCAGGCTCTTTAAACACACCATTGGTTTTAAACCTTGGCTGTTCTCCAACAGTTTGCTGAGGGGCGGTTTGGTTATAAGTTATAAGCGGTAAATGGTAAGCCACCGGCTTGCCCGGCTCATGCAGTAAAATGCCGGTAAGCGATTCGGGACGGTCAATAGCTTCGCCTATTTGGGGACGGTATATGTCTATAAAACTTTTAATTTGGTATGGGTTACCGGTGAAGTACCTGATCCACAATTTTTTTAAAAGTTCTATGATCATTTTATAAACCTGCGGTTTTTAATTGCATTATCAAAGTTAACTTTTACCGATGAGATATCTTTTTATCCGCGGTTGAACAACGAGCTCGGCAGTTGTTGACAGGGCACCGATAATTATTATTGATGCCGATATGCCCAACACAAATAAAGGAACTCCCGAAAGATATTTTGCAAGACATTTATTTAAAAAATAAAATACAGGGAAATGGAAAACATACAGGGCGTATGAGATACTCCCCAATTTACTTAACCGCTTAAAAAAGTCAATTTTAAAATTGATGGGTAGTGTGATAACCGCGAAGGCGAAATAGCATGTTCCGTAAATCCAATCGGGCTTCGAAAACAAGTGATGTTTAAAGTAAAGCAATAAAAACAAGTGGAGTGCCGGGATTGCGTACGCAGCAAGCTTTATCCAATTTATATATTTTACGCTCCTGTTGCTTAGCTCCATAATCATAATAAAGCAGACCGGTAAATAAAGTAAATCCCCAAAAGTAACTTTAAAAATATAGTCGAGTTTTAAATGTACCATTTGATGGAAAAGCTCGCGGGTATCAAAACAATGAATTGACAGGATTATAGCAAAATAGCTTATAAATGAACGCCATTTTCTTTTGACTGTTGCTATAATCAAGGTTTTAGTTTGGGCTATATAAAGGCCAAGCATCCAGAAGATTGCGCCAATCAATAGCGATTTTAAAATTGTGGCTCCGGGATTTTTCAATATGTAAGCAACCGATAAAATACTAATTGCTAAACATAAATAAGTGTTGTATTTGCCTGCCCGCCATAAAACTAAAAAAAACAGATAAAACACAACCTCATAGCTAAGCGACCATAAGGGGCTATTTGACGAAATAGTTGTTACAAGAATTTCCTGTGTAAAAAACAGGTGCCCTATTAATTGTTGTACAGAAAACGCCTTATTTGTGATAATCAAAAATGAAATGATAATTGCCATCAGGTATATTGGGTACAAACGGACGGCCCTTTTTTTAAGATAAGAAATAACGTTTATTTTATTAAAAGGGGTATGGATATGATTTAACCCGATGACGTAGCCCGAAAGCATAAAAAATATAAGAACAGCCTCGTGTCCAAAATCAAGGTAACGTAAAGGATTGTTGGGCGACATTTTAGACGATTGAAAGTACCCCCAGGGGATCAAATGAGCATATACTACAGCCAGCGCACAAAAACCTCTCAGTCCTTCCAGCTTGTTATCATAAACCGGAGGTGTTTTTTTCTCAATCATTAGCGCTGTTTTTAAATGCAAACTTTAGTTGTTCCATCCTTAACTTAATTCTTAACCGTGCCGGCAAAATAGTGTTCAGTACTCTCCAAACCGGGTTTTTGCTATCCGGTACTTTTAAACCACATAGCTCGCTTAGTTTTAAGGCAGATTTTGCTGCATCATATTGCCGCGAAAGGATAAGCTTACTTGCTGTAAGCTGTGCCTGCCGGCCTATCATATCCCTAATGATTTTATCAGCATACTGCTTTTGATAAGCCTGCAAAAGGCTTAACCTGGTTAGCCAGCCGGCTGTTTGATCCTGGCTTGCCGAATTTGAGTACCGGATAGAAATAGAAAGTACTTCCTCAATAACATAAAACCTGGCACCGGCGCCGGCCAACCTCACGTGAAGGTCGGCATCTTCCCAGATACGCAAACTGGTATCAAAGCCGCCTGCTGCTGTAAATTTCTCTTTTCGGTACAGGCCGTTAATACCGCCAATAGGGTGGCCGATGGTGTACGAAACCGGGTTTTGTTTTATCTGTTCATTGGAGTACTTCCAACTGAGTAAAATAGTCTTTTGATCGGTACTATACCAGTCAACGTTACAAAGCACAACGTCGTAATTGCCGGTTTGGGCTATGGCTGCCGTTTTTACAAGGTAGTCGGGCTCTAAAAGATCGTCAATAT
Organism: Mucilaginibacter sp. P4_D1; assembly: GCF_056401935.1. Lineage (NCBI taxonomy): Bacteria > Pseudomonadati > Bacteroidota > Sphingobacteriia > Sphingobacteriales > Sphingobacteriaceae > Mucilaginibacter > Mucilaginibacter sp. P4_D1. Next base: position 157,191 of record NZ_JBFUIJ010000006.1, on the reverse strand, counting down.
CATGAAAGTGAAACCATTGGCCTTTTGCCGCTGATGCAAGCGTATTGCGTGCAAAGCCCGGCCCCTTGTTAGTTTCGCCTCTTATTACAGTGCAGCCCCTTTTCTGCAGCACAGAAACTGTATTATCGGTGCTTGCATCGTCATAAAACAAAACCTCGTCAAAAGCTTTATTCAATTTACCGATGCTGGCTAAAAAGCCGTCGATAAACCTTTCTGAATTATAACAGGGAACAAGAAGCGAGTATTTAAGAGCAGTTGTCAAAGCCTATTTTTTAAAGGCATAAATCATACCGGCCGATTTACTTGCCGGGTCAAAAGCGAATATGGTATATCCTGACTCTTTCAGATATGTCAATATGGGTTCGGGGCCTTTAGCATGCCACTCAATAATAATGGCATTGAAGCTGCTCAGCAAATCCGAAGCTGCAAATGATTCAAAAATTTCATATTCGGCACCCTCGCAATCTACCTTTAAAACTATAGTATCGGTTGTTTCTTTTATCAATTTTATAATTGGCAAAAGCGTTTCGGCTGCATTCCTGATTTCTATTTCGTCGTTCAAAATCTCCTGGTTTGCACGCATAGAATGGCTGGGAATACCATTGATGCCCATATTGCCTTTGATTATTTTATCATAGGGTACGGTTATCTGTCTTGCTGTATCACCTAAGCCGAAATTGGCCGGGTTAATCTTATTCTTTATGCCCGGATTTAAAGACATATTGAACAATGCTTGTTCAAATGTTAATTTAAATGGCTCAAACGAGTAAATAGATAAACAATCGGCGTTGCCCGCAAAATACAGAGAAGTGATGGCTACATTCATCCCTATATCAATCAATGCAAACTTGCCCGGAGTTTCAATGTTGTAAACTCCATGAATAAAAACCTCATTTAAAATAAAAAACTCTTCATAGGTTTGAATATTATAAGCTAACGAGCCTATTTTAACAATTAACCTTTCATTGTCGTCAAATTCAAATTGTGCGTTTTGTTTTTCCTTTAAATCATATAAATAGCTGATGCTTTTTAAAATATAATCATGTTTTAGCGGATCTATTAAGAGTGAAAAATCTGTTAATAACAGCCTTTGGCCATTATCCACCAATTTGTAGTTATTGTTATCCAGGCCCAGCTTAAGTAAATGGTGTTTTTTATTTTCAATCGTGACTTTGATGCTAAAAACGGAAAGTAATTTTTTGACAAGATTTTTCAAAATCGGTTATTAATCAGGTGTTATTGTAATGAAGTATAAAAGCGTTTTTTTATGTGGTTTATAAAGACGTTATGGACATTAGCTTTCACCGTTTTTATTAAGGCTAATCTTGTCTAAAATGAGCATGATTTTGAGATATGCCCGGTGAAACAATATCCTTCTGTCCCAGTCATTAACCGGGCCGTGGCCATCGGGGCTGCAAATGAGCCAATGGTCTTGTTCCCGTGCCGCATCCAATTTCGGGCTTGATGTTTTTGCATCCGCATGTACGTTGGCCACCGACAATGGTTGTTTAATTAAACACCGTGTATTGCCTTTTACCAGGCGCAGCCAAAGTTCATAATCTAACGAACATTGTAAGGCCTCATTAACCGGCTGATGAATGCGGGCAGCCCAGAAACAGGATGGCTGCGGCAGCACTGGGATACGTATAAAATAATCTAATAAAGGATTAACTTTTATTAATTCAAATTGTGCTGTTTTAACGTGGAAGTTATATGCATAGCCATATATAAAATCGACCCCGGTGGTAATAAACTTGCGGGTTACTAAGTAAAACACATCTTTTAGATAATAATCATCGCTATTTACCCAGGCCATATAATTGCCCGATGCCAGGCTAAAGCCTAAGTTAATAGCATGGCTTTGGCCATTATCTTTTTCACTTTGCCGGTAACTGATCCATGGCGAGTATTTTTCAATGATATCTTTGGAATTATCTGTGCTGCCGCCATCTATTATAATATACTCCAGGTTAGGGTAGTTTTGTAACAACACCGACCGGATGGTTTGCTCTAAAAATTGGCCCTGGTTAAAGGACGGGGTAACAATAGTTAATTTAGGCCATGTTGTGTTATCGGCATAAATAGCCGGGCTGCTTTCTTCTGTCCACGGCCAGCCGGTTTTACCCCCGGGGCAGGGCAGTAATTTTAATAAACCATCTTTTGCCGATGCCACTACAGGTAAAGGATAACCTACTCCCTTTTTTTGGAATAAAGAACGGTATGCTGCAAGATCAGGAAGTGGGAGGTTCAATTTGGTGTTTGACTGTTTTTTAATATCAGTGGTTTCCAGGTTTCCCATTCATGTTTTTCAAAGGCATGGCAGCCAAAAGGCAGTTGGCCGTTAAGTTTTTTTAATGATTGGGCCGGCGACTCTTCTACCGAGAACCTTAGGGCCACTTCATCGGCAGGCAATTTAAAAAGCGGGTAAAATACATTTCCCCAATATTTAAAAAAACCATCCTCATTATGGGTGCCCCAGGCTTTAACTTTTCCTTTTAGTATTTTAAGCAACCAGTAACATGTTTTGGTTTTCCTTAAAGAAAAGCCACCGTTGCCTACGTTGCTTATTTGATGCTTTGTTTTAAAAACCCGGTTAACAAAGGAAATGAACTTGGAATATCCCCTTAAAAATTGAATGCCGGTAGCTTGGTTTTCGTGAGGTATGTGCGGCGCGCCAATGAAATCGTAATTTTGATTGCACCAGTACGTTAGCTCATCTTTAAAAACATAGGCATCTAACTGGTAAATAAGGATGAATTTATAATTAAGGAACCGTTTATAAAAACCGGGCGATAACATCAGTTGATTATACCCGGCAATGCTATCGAAATAAAATTCGTCAAAAGTTGCCATTTTAAACGGGATATTACCACAGAGATCACTGTAAACGGCAGCATCAAAATTTTCAGCGCCTAAAAATATGATGGGATAGTCTTTTAAAACAGATAGACATTGTTTCAATGACATAAGCTCGGTACTATCTGGCTTTTTTTTATATATAGGGATAACTACAGCTACAAGGTTACTCATTGTGGCGTTAGGGTGGCAACAGGCTGGCTACGGTAACAAAAGATATTGATCAGCATGTCCATCCCCAAAAATATCTCTTTGTTAATAAACGGATATGATTTATGCGCGCCTTCTTTGATGTAATAGCGCATGCCGGCAGCTGTAATATAGCTTAGCAGTAATTCAAGGTTCTGTGGTTTATCAATAAAAGAGTGATATTCCAAAAACAGGTAATCAACCTTTTTTAGCTCTTCTGCTATATCAGGTATTACGTTAATTTCTTCTCCCTCTATATCAATTTTTAAAAAGGTTATGTTTTCGTAAGTACCCAGGAATGATTTTAAACGTGTTGCTTTTACCTGTGATGTTTTCCTGTCGCCGGCTTCATTAACAATCATGCCCGAATGGCCTCCTTCCAGCCAAAAGGTTAACAGGGCATCCCGGTTGGATAAAGCCTCGTTACGGCAAATAATTGAACCATTGCCAAATGTAGCAGCGTTTTGCTTTAATACTTTGAAAATATTAGGGTCGGGCTCAAAAGCAACAATTTTTGCAGTGGGATAATTTATCGCAAAATAAATGGCTGCAAGACCAATATTGGCGCCACAATCAATTATGGTAATTTCTTTATTTGTTGGCTCAAATTTGTAAATGCCATGTACAAATATTTCATCATAAGAACCTAAAAAAGTGACGGCGTCGACAATTTTTATTGTTTTACCGTGAAAAGGCACATCTACAGGTTGATATCGATCCTGTTTTTGAAGCAGCCGCTTATCTTTAACCGAAAGCGCTTGATCATCTACCTTAAAAAGCTCAGTAACTTTCTTCTTAACCTTTTTAAGTTGTTTTTTAATTTCCATGAAAGTTTTTGTTTTTCTAATTCAGCACGCCAATCAAAACCAAGGTAGTGTTTATAATACAATGTGTCGTTTTCGGTGTTAATATCTCTGTTGCCCTGGTGGCTAATGTGCAATATAGAATCTAATTTTACTTTAGCATAATTTGAATTGGGGTTGGTTGTGTGCGTAGCATTTGTATCAAAACCTATATTTTTGGTCAAATTTGCTGTTGGATTTATAGCAATGCCGTTTTGCTTATACACCGCAAATATCCACTGGTAATCCCATATGTCGTTTCCTTTAAATTGCATGTTTGAAAAAATATTCTTCCAAAAAGGGTAATGATCGCCATAATAGCTTTTCAGTTGCACATCAGTGTTTGATGACGACCAGTCTTTCATGTCATAATCATAAAATTTCCAGGCCCTCCTCCATGTTGCCCAGCCCCAGCCATGTATCTGTTTGCTAAAATAGTAGCTGTTTGTGGTGTCTTTAGGTTTTAAGTCGGTAAAAAAGTAACTGCCGCTTATATGCATTATTTGTTCGTCGTTTTTATAATAATTAAGCAATTCTTCACAAAAGGTAAAAAACGACGGATCGGTATCTATATCATCTTCAAGTATTATGCCCTGTTCAACATTTTCAAAAAACCAGGTAATGGCTTCGGCAGGCGCCAATCCGCAACCCAAATTTTCTTCCCTGAATAAAGTTTTTACTTCGCATTCCCAGTCAATTTTTGAAACAATGTTCCTGGTGATTTTACATAGTTCAACATCGGCCTGGTTATTTTTTCGCGGACCATCTGCGGCAATAAATAGGCGTTTGGGTTTTTGCTTGCGTATTTTTTCAAAAACCTTTTCTGTAGTTTGGGGACGGTTGAAAATTAAAAAAAGTATTGGCGTACTAAACATCTGCAAACTCAATAATCCTGATTAAGTATCTCCTGTTTTTTTAACATACTCATTAACTGAGCATGATGCTTTATGATTTTATTTCGGTTATTGAAAATTGATAGCAGGGAACCAAGGTAGGATTGTAGCTTCAATTTTTCATCAACACTTAGGGGCTGCCATTTTGTGAGTTTTTGCCTGGTCAATTTTACTGTAAACATGATCAGGGCTTTTACATTATAAATAAACCAATCATTTAATTTTTTCTTTACTGAGCGCTTATCTCCATCCATCAGCATAAGATAATTGTTTAGTAATACATAAGAGTAGCTTATCCAGTACTGTAAATTTAGAAGGTATTTTAAGTTTTGCCTTTTTAACGKCACAAAATGATGAAAAGTTAATTGGTCATTTGCTACTATTTTGTAACCAGTTAGGTAAAAAGCAAAGCAAATTTCAACATCTTCGCCGCAAATTAATTTGGTGCCATTTCTTCCGGATGTAATTTGCTGCCACTCTTTATTATAAAGGTTTGTAAATAAACTTTTTCTGCAAACACATCCTGCACCATATACCCAATGTTCTGTTGCAGCCCAGGTTTGCGAGCCATTTACATAAGACTGCTTATGTTTTTCAACATCCGGCCAGGCGGGCTGTTCCGGGTCGAATATGCCACAACCGCCCAGCACGCCAATTTTATTATCGGCGCACATAATTTCGTAAGCTGTACTCACATAGTCGGCACATAACCTGTTATCATCATCGCAGGTAAGTATATATTCATACCTGGCAGCGATGATTCCCATTTTATGAGCATGATTTTTACCGGGAATTGGTTGGGACAATACCCTGAAACCAGCATTTGGAGTAATGTATTTCTCCCATTCCTGAGAAGCAACCTGGAAGGTGTTATCTGTTGATGCATTATCAATTACAATAACTTCCCATAAAATATTTGCGGGTACCAGTTGCATTGCCAAATGTTTCAGGGTTTCAGGTAGGCGTTTAGCACTATTATAACAACAGATGATAACTGATACGCCTAATTGCATTTACAAAACTTTAAAATAAACATATTCTTAAGCGTTATATAACGCATCCATATTCGATTTAAAAGATTCGAAACTAAATAGTTCATTGTATTTTAAATAACCATTTAGGCCATATTGCCTGCACAAGTCCGCATCATTCAACAGCGTTGATATAGCGTTTGCCTGGCCTTGTACATCAGTAGGGCTTAGGAGTAATCCATTAAACTGATGTTGTACCGATTCGGGAAGGCCACCTGCATCAGATGTTACACATGGTAACTTATTGGCCATGGCCTCAACAACAGCAATGCCATGTGTTTCTTGTAAACTTGGTTGATAATAAATACACGCGCTTTTTAAATACGTGTCGGTATCAGCTTTATAACCTTCAAAACGAATGTTATCAAGCATTTTTGTAGCATCTTTAAATTCTTTTAAAAGCGGTCCGTCACCAAGCCATACAAAAATGGCATTGCTATATTTAGATGTTACGAGTTTGGCAACATCTAACCAAACATAGGGGTTTTTATAATTTATAACATGACCCATAGTTATGATATGTTGTTGATTATTACTTATTGTGGTTTGTGTTTTTATGTAGTTCGACTCGACTGTTAACAGGCAATTATAAACCACGTTAACATATTTTTCTTTATTATGAGCTATATCCCAATTTTTACAAATGAGTTGTTTGTTTGATTGCGATACAGTTATTATTCTTTTGTGTTTACCCAAATTGGTGTTGCTGGTGTACGATGTAAAGCGCGTATGTTTTTTATTTGGGGTAGAGTGCAGTATGTAATATACTTTGCTCAAAGGCAACCACAGCAGGTATAAATATTTTTCTGGTTCAACCGAGCAGATAGTTACACTTGCATTGCCGTATTTGAAACATAATAATTGTATGGCAAAAACTGATCGAAGTATTTGGAATAGTTCTTTTATGTTGGTGGTAAACCTGTTGCTCAAATTGGCGTAGCCGTGTAGTTTTTGTTTGATTTTTATAATAATGCCGGCTGTATCACCTAAGGTTTTTAAATAAAGGAGTTGATCTTCATTTTCCAGCAGTAGTATAATATTCTCTTTACCGAGGTATTTTATTAATGCTTTAAGGTGACTATTACTGCCTCCAAACTCAAATAATTTGACGATAATAATATGTTTATTTGCGGCTTTAATCATTATCTCACGGCAAAGGTTGGTTTCCAAAACGCAAGGCATTTTAAAACCAGTTTAAAATACTCCAACGCGCTGAAACAACCTTTATAATTCTGATAAACTCTCAGAAATTGGTATAGCACCTTTGGGCTATATGTAGTTTGATTTAAATAGAAGCGACGGATGGTGCGTTTTTTTTTTATGTTTATGTAGTCTTTAAATTTGTGTGCATCAAAACATGCTTTCTGAATATTTAAATCAACCAGTTGGTCCATCCAACCAATCACATCGTTTAGTTTGTTTATATTATCGAAGCTTTCGTTTTGGAAAAGCAGCTCACGTGTATATAGATCATTTAAAGAAGCCGTTTCCCAAACCTGGCTTAGCATATTAACCCTGCAAATAGCCGAATTTTTATCCTGGTTGCTTTTATTGGTAATAGAGAATTGATTATCATGGTGCCTGTATGAAAGCAATACATCGGGCATGTTATTTACTTTACCAAGTGATACACACCTGGTCCATAGTTCATAGTCTTCGGCACATTCAAATTCATTTAAGTATCTGAGGTTGTTATTATCAACAAAGCTTTTTTTTATCATCACAGTAGGATGAGCCAACTGGCAAGATTCAAGCATGCTTAACTTTATATCATCATGACCAATAGGGAAGCTTACAATTTTTTGAGTGTCTATCAGTTCATAAGCAGTTCCGCATAGATCAGTTTCTGAATGCTGCTCAAAGTAGTTTACCTGTTTTTCAAGCCGGGTTAAGTTGCTAATGTCATCTCCATCCATACGGGCTATATACTTGCCCCTGGATAGGTTAATGCCTATATTTAAACTGGCAACCAGGCCGCTTTTGATTTTTTTTTGGATTAGGTTAACCCTTTCATCTTTATAGCTACTGATAATTTCAATGGTTTTATCAGTAGAACAATCATCAATTATAATGAGTTCAAAAGCTGTAAGGGTTTGATTGAGCATACTGTCAATGGCAGCGGTAATAAAGCTTTCGCAATTATAAACCGGCATTATTATGCTAACAATGGGATTGGTTATATTCTTATCCACGTTTCGGGTACAATATCCTTTGCCTGGTAATTTAATCCGGCGTCATTAAACCAGTTTACTGGCGCAACCACAATTTTGTCGGGTTTAGTGTTTAACCACGCTCCCCACCAGCTAAAGGTGCTGTTGGCAATAATATGATGTTTGCAGTTGTACATTAAACGAAGATCTTCAAACGCCGAATGTTCGTCATTAATATCAACAAAATGCAGTTTATAGTTTAGTTTGAGGTTGTACCTTGCCCAGTTTATATCATCTGAAAAAATGAAAAAAATGGGATCAATAAGCTTATTGGCAACTAAATCAGCAGCATTTTGGTAATAAGCTAATGAGCATGTGCCGTGAATTTTGTTCACGGCTTTATCCATTTCAAAATCCCCCCGGCGTATATGTAAGCTTATCGCGTTGTTTGATTTAATTTTATCAAGCAACGCGCAATTTGTGGCGGATGGGGCAGTTTTGGGAGTAAATTCCTTTTGTATTTGCGTTTTTATATCTGAAAAATATTTTTCAGATTGCCAGTATCCGCTTAAATAAGCATTAGTTGAGCGGGTGAAATACACTGAATTAAATTCCAGGCTTTTTTCTTCAACTATATGTGCCTCAGTATTAAAAAGCTTACTTTTTAGAAAATTAAATGCTGAACTTTTAGTTTGCTTAAATACCGAAATTTCATTTAACGATGCGATGTTTTCTATAACATTGAAATTGCACAGGTTATAGCTACGTAATGCCTGGTTATCAAAAAAATGGATATCAAGTTTGAAATCAGTGTTGTTTTTACAGGCCAGGCTTTTTGCAAAAGCGTACTGAAATAATTGATTCCCTAATCCTCCATGAATTTTAACAATTAGCATATTTATTTATAAAAGCATCAATGTCATGTAGTTCACTAAAATGTTCTTGCAGCCATTCATGTTCTTTATTCCACCATTCAAATTTCTCCAAAAAGGATATTTGCTCCGGTTCAAACCGATACTTTATAACCTTTGCCGGTATTCCAACAGCAATGGCATAGGGGGGGATGTTTTTTGTTACTACAGCGCCTGCCCCAATTATTGCACCATTACCAATTGTAATATCATCCATAATAACTGCATTTACACCAATCCACACATCGTTACCAATGATAGTTTTGCCCATTTCAGTAAAGTATTCTTTATCACTAAATGTCATACCATTTTGTTTGTGAATAGAAAAAAAAGCCGGATGGGTACTTACAAATTTAGCCGCGGGATGCTTTCCTAAGCAAATGGAAACTCCCTGTGCAATAGAGCAAAATTTACCGATTTCGGTATTCATCATCGATACGTTTTTGGAAAGATAGGTGTAATTGCCAATAGTGCAATTGTCGACATAGCAATTCTCTCCAATTTTAACAAAAGGATTATTTGAGCCTGAATCAGGTATGCTAATATCGCGGTTTTGTGCCTTTGACTTATAATTGAAAAATTGCTTTAGCCAGTTTTTAATTCTCTTCTTCAAGTTTTTTTACAATTATTTTTGCTTGTTCAACATCTTTTTCCCACCATGATGAAGCCAAAATTCTATCGATTTTTTCCTGTGGAAAGCGATATTTTAAAATCTTTGCAGGTACACCGCCAACAACTGCATAAGGCGGAACATCTTTATTAACAAATGCATTGCCCCCAACAACGCACCCAATTCCAAGAGTTACCCCTCGTCTTATAGTGGCGCCAGAGCCAATCCAAACATCGTGTGTAATGATGCACTCTTTTTGTGTTAATACCTCGTAAGGTGTATCGTTAAGAAAGCTGGATGTTGAAATTAAATTAAGCGGGTGTTCTCCGTGCCCTATATTTACATTATTGGCAATAGAATTATATCTGCCTATAATTGTCTTTGAAATTAATGTATTAAAACCAATATAGGTATAACTGTCAATTGTGCTGTTTGCACAAACATATGACCCTTTTAAAACAGTTATGTTGTGTCCTGTAACGGCTTTTTCATCCACATCGTCAGAATGAATGTTGTTTGACTTTTTTTTGAAGTATTGTATTCGTTTTTGCTCTTCTGTATGTTTTTTTAAAAAATCATACCATATAATCTTCAATTTTTTTAGTTGGGATAATAACATGCTTAATTCCTACTCAACTTTCTTCCACTCCGGCGTAAAGAAAAACAACCCTGTCGATTTTGGCAAGTAGCGGCTGGTTAGTTTGCCTCCATCAATAATTTCAAAAGAGATACAATCCTCCCGGTAATCATATATTTCGGTGCTTGAGGTATCACCACAATAAAGACTTAAATAATATGTGCCTGGATATAAGCGCAGGTCGTTTAATGCTATTAGGTAAAGAGCGGTGTTTCCGGGTGATGCTGTTACCTGAAAACATGAATCTTCATCAATCATGTTAGCCATTTTAATGCCATCAACGGTTTTTAATTCAATAGATGTGCGGACCTGGCTCTGGTTGGGGTTTTTGAATTGCATATGGATATAAATATGCATGTCGTCGCCTAACGAGAATAGCCGCGTACTCTCTGGTTGTCCTTTCTTTTTTATATAAACATCTTGAAAACTAACTTTTCTATTACCTATTCCAACTGATGTAGGTTCGCTTAGGTTTACGTAAGCTTCGGTTAAAAGATCAGATTTTAAATAGTCATCAACAATTTTACTTGTCAGGCCATTCATGGCCACCTGCCCGTTTTTTAATAAGATGGATTTATAGCAAAGCTGACTTATAGCTGCCATATTATGACTAACAAACAAAATAGTTCTGCCTTCGCCTTTACTTACATCGCCCATTTTACCCAGGCACTTCTTTTGAAATTCGGCATCGCCAACGGCCAATACTTCATCGACAATCAATATTTCCGATTCCAGGTGAGCAGCCACGGCAAACGCAAGGCGCACATACATGCCCGATGAATACCGTTTTACCGGCGTATCCACATATCGCTCAACTCCTGAAAAATCTACTATCTCATCAAATTTTCGCTTAATTTCGGCTTTGCGCATACCCAGGATAGCACCATTGAGAAAAATATTTTCTCTGCCACTCAGTTCAGGGTGAAAACCTGTACCAACCTCCAGTAAACTGGCTATACGCCCCTTTAGTTTAACCGAGCCGGTAGTAGGAGCAGTAACCCTGCTTAGTATCTTAAGCAATGTGCTTTTGCCGGCACCATTACGGCCAATAATGCCAACAGCATCGCCGTGCTCTATATCAAAATTGATATCCTTTAAACTCCATACAACATCGCTTTCGCCTTTCTTTGCACGATCGTTAACCTCGCCTATTTTTAAAAAGGGATCTTCTTTACCTCTCACTCTTGCCCAATACCGTTCCAGGTCGCGGGACAGGGTTCCTGTTCCTATTTCTCCCAGCTGATAAGCTTTTGAAAGATTTTCGACTTTAATTACCGTGGCCATTATACAGTATCAATAAAGGTGCGTTCAACACGGTTAAAAATTATTATTCCCGCTAAAAGTATACCGACAGTTATTAGTGTGGTGATACCCAGCGATAGCATGGTAAATGTTCCTTTGCCCAAAAAACCGTATCTGAAAGCTTCTATAATAGGCGTCATGGGATTGTACTCTACCAGCCAGGCATATTTGGGGTATTTTGCTTTTACCGCAGATAGTGGGTATATAACCGTAGTTCCATACATCATCAGCTGGATGCCGAAGGTGATCAAAAAGCTCAGGTCGCGGTATTTTGTGGTTAATGCAGATATAATCATCCCAAGTGCCAAGCCCAGCATAGCCATTAACACAAGCAAAAACGGAAACAACAAGAGGTAAATATTAGGATGTACGTTTGAGCCGTGAATAGAATAAAAGATCATGGTTAACAAAAAAAGCACCATTTGAACAGCAAAACGAATGAGGTTAGAAACCACTATGCTTAGTGGAATTATTAACCGGGGAAAGTAAACCTTGCCAAATAAACCAGCATTGGCTACAAACACTGTAGATGTTTTGGTAAGGCAATCGGCAAAATAATTCCACGCGGTAATGCCGGCCATATAAAACAAAGGTTTGTCTAAATTATCGGCAGATATATTGGCCAGGTTTCCAAATACAAAAGTATATATGATAGTGGTAAACACCGGCTGAATAAAAAACCAAAGCGGGCCAAGTATAGTTTGCTTATAAAAAGAAACAAAATCGCGCCGTACCAGCAGTATAAGCAAATCTCGGTAATGCCAAACGTCATTAAGTTTTAAATCGAGTAAGCTGCTGTGCGGGGTTAATTCAATATCCCATTGTTCGTTGGTAGGTGTGCTCATTCGTTTAAAAGTAATAGTAGCTTTTGCATGTAATCTGTTTCGTTAAAATACATCAGGCATTTTTTTTGTAAGTTTTCGCGTTTAAGCGGTGTTAAAGGAGTCTCCAGAAATTCGGTAATACATTTGTATAGCTGGGCAGCGTCATCGGTATTAATGGCTCTGCCCAGTTCGCCGTTTCTGATGGCATCAATGCTGCCATCGGCATTGCCGCAAATAACAGGCAGGCCACATGCCAGCGCTTCAATAAACACAATGCCAAACCCTTCTTTTTTGCTTGGCAGTACAAACATATCAGCAAGTAAAAAATGATCAGCAAGCTCGTGCTCCTCAATAAAACCGGTTAATATTACCTGGTTGGCTACATCATGTTGCTCTATTAGTTTTTTTATCCTGATTTCTTCTTCGTCATCGTATTTTCCTGCCAGGATATATTTAATATCAGGGTAGCTGCTTTTTATTTTACTTACCGCCAATATTACGTGCTCGTAACCCTTGTATTGCTCGGTAGATGCCAGGCGGGTTAGCGTAAAAATTACTGGTTGGGTTGGGTTTAAACTATAACGTGCCAATAAATACTTCGGCTTTTGAAAATTGGCGGGCAATTTCATAAAAGGGTCAATGGCATTATTTAAAACAACGCAAATAGCGGGATTAAGGTTATGCCTTACTATCATTTGCCCACGGGTAAAATTACTTACGCATACTACCTTGTCGCAGCGTTTTAGCAAATATTCTTTAACCAGCGAAAGCGGCCGCCAAACTTCAATGCCATGCGCAATAACCCATACCTTACATTTGGGGTTAATCAACTTTATAAATAAGCCGACAACCGCAAGGTTGATATGGCTTAAAATGATTATATCCGGTTTTACAGATCTGCTTATGGCTTTTAAAACAAAACCTATCCGGTTTACACCAAAGCCTTTAAAAGCACTGGCAGGCAGGTATTGAGGCATCAAATCATCCGGCCTGTCGTACGCCGACCATAATTCAAAATGCAAGTTAATATTTTGCGATAACTGATATAAGGAATGCCCCAATGTACGGGTCATTTTTTGGATACCACCTGTGGTACTAAACGTCTGCAATGTAAATAAGATTACTTTTTTAGACATAAGGTTGTATCTGGTAAAGTGCAAAAGCTTTTGACCAGTGGATTTGGTTGTTGTTAAAGTTTTTTATCGCGTTTTGTGCAAGTTTTCCTTTGTATAACGTACTATCGCTTATTGGCTTATATTCGGCCATCCAGCGTTGTAAAGGAAAACTGAAGCCCATTTTTTGCCTGTTCCAAACGGCCTGTGGCAGCAAATCGTGGAAGCTATCGATAAGTAGCTTTTTGGGTTGTTGCCCGCTAAAGCGTACCGCAGGCGAAATGTGCTCGGCAAGGTTTGTAAAATCTTCATCTAAAAAGGGCACCCTTACTTCAAGGCCATGGTTCATGCTCATTACGTCGGTATCTCTTAATAACTGATTTTGCATGTAAATGTTTGCTTCAAACCATGATGCTTGTTTCGCGTCATAATTATACTCTTTAGGCAAATCGGTACTGCCAAAAAGCACATCTTTTACCTCGTTGGTGCTGATGTCAAGTGCACGGGCGATGTCGGCGGGCGAAAATAGCCCCCTCAACAGAAGATAGTCGGCTATCGGGTGATCATTTGCCAAAAAGGCAAGTTTTTTGTATGGGTCGGGCAGCAAGTCATGACCGGCAGAGAAAAGGATCGGCGGGATCCTTTTTAAGTGTTTTATGTGCCTGATTCTGTTAAATGAAGGATAACCGCCGAAGTATTCATCGGCGCCTACACCCGATAATACTGCTTTTAAACCATCCTCGTGAGCGTATTTACTGATAAACCAGCTATTGATGCCATCGGTAGTTGGCATATCCATAGCGCTGATGATTTGTGGCAGGTGGTTTTCAAAATCCTGTTGCTTTACCAGGTGCGAGAAGTTTTGCCCGCTTACCTTATCCAGCACAAGGCGCTGATAGGCTTGTTCATCATAGCTTTTTTCGTTAAAAAAAATAGATATGGTTTTAAGCTGCTCCTTTTTTTCTTTATCTGCCAGTAGCGTAATCAGGCTGGAATCGGTGCCGCCACTTAAAAATACGCCCAATGGAGCATCAGCTATCAGTTGGCGGTATACTCCCTTTATCAAAGCTTTTTTAATCAGGTGCCTTGCTTCGTCAGGATCGGTTATCTGATCTTTAGGTTGTCCTGTTATTTTGTAAGCATTTATAACATGGGTAGCAGACGCGTGGTCCCAGCATAAATAATGGCCTTTGGCAAGGCTGAACACATTTTTTAGGGTAGTATAAGGTTCTGGCACATGACCAAAAGCTAAAAAGCGAATTGGCCATGCGGCCTCATTTTCTGTTGCTATGCCTGCAGCAATAAAAGCCCTGGTTTCTGATGCAAAACTTAACTGGCCTGGCCTGGTAAAATAATACAAAGGTTTTATGCCGGCGGTATCACGTACAAGATAAGTAAGCTTTTTAATGCTGTCAAATAATGCAAAAGCAAACATTCCCCTAAACCGCGCAAAGGCATCAGTACCCCATTGCATGTAGGCGGCTATTATAACCTCGGTATCAGTAGCCGAAGTAAATTGTGCTCCAAGCTTTAAAAGCTCACTCCTCAGTTCAAGATAGTTGTAAATTTCGCCGTTAAAAGTTATCCATGTTTTTTGCTTTACATCGGCCATGGGCTGGTGTCCGTTTGCGCTCAGATCAATAATAGATAACCGGCGGTGACCAAAAACAAGATTGTTTTTTTCGTCAAAAAACATACCCTCATCATCGGGGCCGCCATGTTGCAGTGCCTGGCACATGGCCTTAACCTGCCCTCTGATTAATTGAGGCTGTATATGGTTGTTAATTACTCCTGCTATCCGGCACATTGTTAGTTTGATCTGTTCATAGCTTCGCCCCGTAAGTCACAGGGCATATCTGTAACTTATTATAAAACAGCTGTTTGTTTTTCACTTAATATAAGCGGCCGTTGCCATGTTTACCTGTTTGCAACTGCCGGTTTTACTCTTTATTTAAAAATAAATAATTTCAGTTAAAATCTTTCAATGTATGATGCTGCAACGTGAACTATTATAGAGCAGCCAATGCTTTCGAGCCTTAATATTAATTGCTTTTGAGACCGTTGCGATATTATTTCACCTGTCATCCCTTTTAGCGGCCCGGCTTTTATCATGATTTTTTCCCCGGTCTGCAGGTTCTCCTCGGTTATTTCTAACTCATAAGGGCTGGCCATTAATAACTTTAGCTCGGTTATTTGGCGGTTGGRCATTGATGCAGGCTTCCCCATGAAATATAAAAACCTCGATATACCTTTTGTCATTAATATATCAGCCTGCTCATGTTGGGCAATGTTAACAAATATGTACGATTTAATGAAGGGTTCTTCAACCCATTTTTTGCGGTCGCTCCATTGTTTTAACTGGCGGTGCAACGGTAGGTAGGCTTCAACACCCTTATCGGTTAATGCCTGGAATGCTTTTTTTTCGGCCCGTGGCTGAGTATAAACCGGGTACCAGTTTTTTGTTGAACTTGCATTTAAATTCATCCTTTTTAAATAAGCAAATTTTTATTTAAACCATTGCCGTATATCCCACCATTTATTTTTTTTGTCGTCCACGTAATATCCGGATCCTGAATAGCCATTATAATCCGCATAATAGTAGTATCTGGTTCCCGTATTATCGCCGCCAAATTTGGTCGTATAATATCTTGAATGTAAAAGGTCCTCTTCAAAGGCATTAAGAACTATCACGGTGTTATCAAGGTGATATTCCAATGCAATTCGCTGTGGAACGGTAGCGGCATAAAATTTTGATTTGCCCGACCGGATTACAAAAACATTAATATCGCTTACCCTGATCAACGGGATGGCGTCAGATACCAGGCCAATAGGCGCGGTATCAATCATTATTATATCATATTTTAATTTTAGCTGGCTTATCAGGGTCATCATCCGGTCGCTGTGTAGCAACTCAGATGGATTAGGTGGTACAGGACCCGAAACAATAAAATCAAGATTCTCCTGGTCGGAATGTAAAATAATGTCATCCAACTCACTTTGATGAGCAAGATAGTTGCTTAAGCCCCGGTCATTTGGCACATGGAAAGTTTTATGTAATTGTGATCGTCTTAAATCGGCCCCGATAAGGATTACTTTTTTATCAATAAGAGATAGGGTGCTTGATAAATTTAGCGCTACAAACGATTTGCCCTCGCCGGCAACTTCAGATGTGATGCAAATTACTTTGCTCAGTTTTTCTGAGGCAAGAAAACTCAGGTTAGTACGCACAGAACGTACAGATTCGGCAAAAATAGAACGAGGCTTGCTTAGCGCCAAAATCTGTTTGCTATTTTCATTAATTACTTCGGGATATTTTCTGATAATACCTAATATTGGTATGGCGGTAAGGCTTTCGATGGTTTCCTTGTCATAAATATAAGGATTTAAAACGCGTATCAAAATAATAAGCCCCAGGCCAATTGCCAGGCCAAAAATTATTGCCGACCGATGGATATCATGTTCATTTGGCGATACTGCGTTAAAGTTGGGCTGGGCAAATTCAATTACTGTAGCGCCAGGCAAAATTCCGGCACGGCTTATCTGGGCTTCAAGTTTTTTCTCAGATAAAAAGGAGTATACCTTGTCATTGATTTCAAAATCCCTTTGTAAGCTTACCAGGTCGCGTTGGGCAGCAGGTAAAGCCATTATAGTTTGATTTATCTGCGATAACTGGCTATCCAAATAAACAATGTTTTTTTCAATACTGCCACGAATGCTCTTGATATTATTTAGTGCGGTGAGTTTGGTTTGTAAAATTTGCTGGTTAACGTCCTGTAGTGGCTGCGAGTTTGGGGTGAACGTTTTTAATAAGGTCGATCTTTCTGATATCAGTCCATCTAACTTATTTATAAGCGCATTAAGTGCAGGTAGATCTGTTCCGCCAGCGCTGAAATTTAACGTCACATTATCTTTTTCTTTTGTAATTTGATCTTTAAGCTGATCAAGCGAAATAAGTTGAATTTTTAATAATGATCTGTTCGATTCAATTTCGGCAGCCTTTGTGGCAGACGAAGTTGACGCTGAATTCACGTCGAGTATCTTATTTTTGTTTTTATACTTTTCTATAGAACTTTCGGACCCCTTTACCTCGTTTGACAGGAATGATAGCTGGCTGTCAATAAAATCGATCATTTGCGAAGCCGATTGCGCTTTTTGGTTACGATCGAAAATTACGTACTCCTTCATGATATTATTAAGTACGTCGGCCGCAAATTGCGGGTTCGAGTCGGTTTCCTGGATAAAAAGTATATTGGTGTTTTTTCCGGTTTCGCCAGCTCTTAAGCCACCCTGCACCCTGCCAATGTAATCCTCCGGAATGTTAAAGTTAAAGATGTAAATGGTGCTATTGTCAATAGCGCCCGGATATTTTATATTGAAGCTTGTATTACCAATTGTAATAGGGCTGTTATACTGGTAGTTGTTTTTTATTTCTTTATCGCCGGCTTTATAACTCAGGCTAAATGTTTGCCGGTCAATCGGTTTATAGCTAATTTGTTCATGAAAAAAGTTTAAGCTATCAAATTTTATCAATTGAATGTTAAGGGGTTTGGATGGGTAGGTTTCTGTAGTGCGCACACGGCCAGACAGATAAAAACTTACCCGGTAATCAATGTCCTTAATGGCGCTAAGTATAACGTTGCGGCTTTGCAGTACCGATGTGATGCTTTGTATTTTTGAGGGCCCACGCTCGGGCACTGTCATAACAGTTATAAGGTCAGATACTTCAGATTTTTTTTCTTCAATTTTAAGCGTGCCTGATGTTGCGTAGGTTTTTGGTGTATACCATAAATAGGTATAGGATATAATTACTGCGATACATACAGATGCTGCTATCCAGTACCAGCGGCTAAACAATATTTTGCCGATCTTAAAATAATCAATTTCTTGATTGGGGAGTTTTCTTTGAAATTTTTCTGTCTCTTCCATTAGCGGCGTGAAAGCGATAATATTACTAAGGCCGTATTAAATAAAAGTAATATGGGCTGTACAAGGGTTGATACATTTTGTAGGTTTTCATTGCGTATTGAACGCTTGTTCTGGGATACATAAACAATATCGCCGTTTTGAAGTATGGCTCTGGGGTCGTTTATTGATTGTATATCTCTTAGGTTAATGTAGGTCACCTGCGGATTCAATTGGTCGCCTCGTATAATTTTTATATTTGTTTCATTCGCCTTGTCTGAAAGGCCCCCCGCTTGTCCAATCATTTCAACCAAAGTAGTCCTGTCTTTTACCAAAGGAAAGTTTCCCTGTCCTTTAAATTCTCCAAGTAAAGTAACCTTCAAATTCGTAATTTTTAATTCAATTATTGGGTCTTTAAGCAGGCTTTTACGGTAAAGGTCCTCAATAAGTTTTGCGGCTTGCACGCGGGTAAGGCCTGCCACAGCTACATGGCCAATAACAGGCAGGGCTACCGAGCCGTCTTCATCTACCTGGTAAACCTGGCCGGTACCGCCGCTTCCGCCACCAGCGCCCGATGTCGACGGGGTTTCATCAACTACATATTTGATGTTTTGCAGGTTTCTGATCTGCAGCATATCCTGTGGTTTTATATGATAGTTAACCAAATCATTATTCCTGCTTCGCGATGTATCTGTATTAGCCACCTTTTGTTCAAAAAACATCTGATATTGTTTGCCTGAGCATGAGGTTAAAACAAGCGTTATTAAAAAGAAAGAAAAAAAGTAGATTATTATACGCATCGCGACGATAACTTATGCTTAATATGTTATAATTGTATATAATTTCAAAATTACACAATTTGCGGGTATAACCACGGTGTATTTTTTCAATTTCAGGGTTTGAAGATATCAATAATCACAGTTGTTTATAATGCCCAGGATACAATTGCCAGATGTATCGAATCCGTCATCAGCCAAAAACACTCCGATATTGAATATATAGTCATTGATGGCGGATCAACTGATAATACGCTTCAAATAATCAACCGGTACCGCTCATCAATCAACCTTTTTGTTTCCGAACCGGATAAAGGCATATATGATGCCATTAATAAAGGGATTAAACTGGCTACCGGTCAAATTATAGGAACACTGAACGCCGACGACTGTTTGGCTGATACGGATGTTTTATCGGCAGTATCTCAAGTATTTACAGAGCGTAGCGCGGAAGTAGTTTATGGAAATTTGATATATGTGCATCCCAACGGCACAATTAAACGTAATTGGAATTCTAAACAGTGTAGCGTTAATTCCTTTAATCGGGGATTTATGCCCCCGCATCCTACATTTTATTGCAAAAGGGAATTGTTTGAAAAATTGGGGTTTTACAGTCTTGAATACGGGTCTGCTGCCGATTACGAATTGATGGTAAGGTTTATGCATCAACATAAAACAGAAAGTTTTTTCTTAAATAAAGTGATGGTAATTATGCAGGATGGGGGCGTAAGTAATAGAAGTTTAAAAAACAGGTTTAAGGCCTGGGGTTTTGATTTAAAAGCCATGAAGAACAATAACATCTTAATTCCCGTGCTTGCGCTTGCATTAAAGCCCCTCCGAAAGATTTATCAATTTTTTTAATTTGAAATTAAACCTTTGTTAGGCGCTTGCGTATAACGGCTTAACAATGAAAATAATAATCAAAATTCCCCTACACAATGATTGAACTTTTACATTCGTCACATCTTATTTACGATATTTTGATAGTTCTGTTTTCAGGATTGATCACACTATTATGTATCCCTTCAATTTTACATGTGGCACGATCAAGGCACCTTTATGACGATGTTGGCCATTTCAGGAAACAGCATGATCATGGTATTCCGCGTTTGGGTGGCGTGGCTATTTTTGTAAGCTTTACCATAACTATCCTGTTATTCAGTGTAATTGATAAAGCGCTGCCCATCAGTTACCTGCTTATTTCCTGCATTATCCTTTTTGCAATGGGGCTTAAGGACGATCTTTCGGGCGTGAATTCAAGTACTAAGTTTTTGATTCAATTTGTGGTAGCGTTTATATTGGTAGTGCTTGGCGATATTCGAATAACCAGTATGTATGGTGTGTTTGGCATTACGCAATTACCATACATACCAAGCGCGGCATTGTCCATACTACTCATTATGCTCATCGTAAATTCTTTTAATTTGATAGACGGAATAGATGGTTTGGCTGCTACTACGGGCATTATTGTAAACAGCGCTTTTGCTTTTTTATTTATGTATATAAGACAATATGAGCTTGCGGCTATTTCGCTGGCTATGGTAGGTGCAACTATTGGATTTTTGAAATATAATATTACTCCTGCTAAGATATTTATGGGAGATACCGGCGCATTGCTCATTGGCTTAATATCGGCGGTAATGGCCATTAAATTTATCGAGGTTACAAAAATTGCGCATATAGGTGTGCCGGCTTTAAGTAGCGCCCCTGCATTAACCATAGCCATATTAATAGGCCCTGTGTTTGATACTTTACGGGTGTTTACGTTGCGCATAGCAGGTGGTAAATCGCCTTTTGAGGCCGACAGAAACCATATTCATCACCGTATATTGAGATTAGGGCTTAATCACCTGCAGGCAACCTTGTGCTTGTCGGCAATAAATTTATTGTCAATAGGCATGGTGTTTTTGTTCAGTACTGTAAGCAATTCCTTACTTATAGTTCTAATCCTGTTAATTTCAATAATTGCTAACTGGGTTATTACATTTAGCCTGCGCTCAAAGGAGCGCGAGCATTTTGCCCTTCGCAATTTTTTTGCTTGATTACGCCTGTTGTACCGTCTTTTGTAAAGTAGTTTTAGCGTCACTAAATCGGGGTTGCTATAAATAGCCATTCATCTTCATTAACTTTGCGCCCTTTATAACACACAAAGAAGATGAAGATTGCTATAAATGGTTTTGGCCGGATCGGGCGTATATTTTTGCGCAACATCCTAAACCGGCCAGGTATTGAGGTTATGGCTATTAATGACCTTACCGATACTGAAACCCTTGCCCACCTATTTAAATATGATTCGGTTCACCGCGGTTTTAAGGGCGAGGTACATTTTGATAGCAGTAATTTGTATATTAATGGTAAAGCCATAAAAGTTTTGGCCCAGAGTGATCCTTTGGCATTACCATGGGAAGACCTGCATATCGATCTTGTAATTGAATCGACGGGTAAATTTACGTCAAAAGATGGCGCGCAAAAGCATATAACTGCGGGCGCAAAACAAGTTATCATATCGGCTCCTCCAACTGGTAAAGGTGTGCCAACAGTGGTATTGGCTGTTAATGATGGCGAGGTTGATTTATCGTCGCCTATATTATCAAATGCTTCATGCACCACCAACAATGTAGCAACCATGGTGAAAATACTCGACGAAAATTGGGGTATTATTGACGGCTACATTACCACAGTACACTCCATGACCGGCGATCAGAATTTACACGATGCGCCACATAAGGATTTAAGGCGCGCCCGCGCAGCATCAGCCTCTATAATTCCAACCACAACTGGCGCAGCCAAAGCAATAACGGCTATATTTCCGCACTTAGACGGCCATTTAGGTGGGGCCGGCATAAGGGTTCCGGTACTTAACGGCTCGTTAACAGATTTTACCTGTAGTTTGAAAGAGCAACCTACCGTGGAAGAAATTAACCTTGCATTTAAACATGCGGCCGATGGCCCAATGAAAAATGTATTGGAATACACCAACGATCCGATAGTATCAACAGATATATTGGATAATCCCCATAGCTGTATTTTTGATGCCCAACTTACTTCAATAGTAGGAGGGCTGGTAAAGGTTGTGTGTTGGTACGATAATGAAATGGGCTACAGCAGTCGTCTTGCCGATCTGGTTCAAAAAATAGCTCAATTCAAAAAAACATAAGTTGATTTACTTTTTGATACAACAAGGCTGATGGTTGTTGTACATGGTGAAAAATGTACCCTATTGGCAATTATTTTTAAACATGATAAAATTTATTGACGTTGAAGCACTGCTGCCTATCCGGAATGAAATATTGCGCGAAGGACGCCTTACGCCAGATGAATGCCGTTTTCCTACCGATAAAATAGCAGGGGCTTTTCATTTGGGGTACTATAAAAATGATGAGCTGGCCTGCATTGTATCTTTTCACCCCCAAAATTATGGCGAATTTATTGGCACAGGTTACCAGTTAAGGGGCATGGCTACAATTGAAAAATACAGAGGCCAGGGGCTGGGCAACCAACTGGTTAATTTTGCGCTTACCTACCTGCGTGGGCAAAAGGCAAATTATGTTTGGTGTAACGCCCGCAAGAAGGCAGTGCCGTTTTACCATAATACTGGTTTCGAGATTGTTTCGGCCGAGTTTGAGGTACCCGGAATAGGGCCGCATTTTGTGATGTACGTTAAGTTAATGTGAAATATTGGGTGAAATAGACCGGCTTTTTACTTTTTTAGTTAAGAATTTAGAATAAAATGCTGAATTTGCGCGCCTTACCATTAAACGACCCATATAATTATATGAAAACCGTAGATCAAATTAGTTTTGCAGGCAAAAAAGCCCTTATCAGGGTTGATTTTAACGTGCCTTTGGATAAAGATTATAACATTACCGACGATAACCGGATGACGGCAGCATTGCCAACTATAAAAAAGATTTTGAAAGATGGCGGCAGGGTTATCCTGATGTCGCACCTGGGCAGGCCAAAAGATGGTCCGAACGAAAAAGACTCTTTAATACACGTAGTTGCTCACCTTTCTGACCTGTTGGGCCAGCAGGTTCAGTTTGCCAATGATTGTATTGGTGAAGAAGCTGTTAAAAAATCAAAAAACCTAGGCAATGGCGAAGTGCTGCTGTTAGAGAATCTTCGTTTTTATAAAGAAGAGGAAAAAGGTGATGTTGCTTTTGCCGAAAAGCTTTCAAAATTAGGCGATATATATGTAAATGATGCTTTTGGTACAGCTCACCGTGCACACGCTTCAACATCAATCATCGCTCAGTTTTTTCCGGATGCCAAATACTTTGGTTACCTGATGGCAGGCGAATTGGCTAACGCCGAAAAAATCCTGAATGGCGCTGCAAAACCTTTTACGGCTATCATGGGAGGGTCTAAAGTATCTGACAAGATTCAGTTAATTGAAAAACTATTGGATAAAGTGGATAATCTTATCATCGGTGGTGGTATGGCTTACACTTTTGCCAAGGCAGATGGTGGTAATATTGGTACCTCGTTAGTAGAGGCCGATAAACTTGATCTTGCTATCAGCCTGAAACAAAAAGCTAAAGAGAAAGGCGTAAATCTTTATTTGCCAGTAGATAACGTTATTGCCGACGCTTTCTCAAACGATGCTAAAACCGGTGTTGCCAAAACCGGCGAAATTCCTGATAACTGGATGGGATTGGATATTGGCCCCGAAACTGTAAAATTATTCAGCAAAGTGGTTGAAGAATCAAAAACCATTTTATGGAATGGCCCGATGGGCGTATTTGAAATGGAAACATTTTTGGTGGGTACCAAAGCTATTGCCGAGGCCGTGGTTAAAGCAACCGAAAATGGCGCATTTTCCCTGATTGGTGGTGGCGATTCCGCAGCAGCTGTTGCTAAATTTAACCTGACAGATGAAGTTAGCTACGTATCAACCGGTGGTGGCGCATTGCTGGAATACATGGAAGGTAAAGAGTTACCGGGTGTAAAAGCTATCAACGAATAAAAATAAAGAAACATAAAATGAAAAGTTCGGCCGCTAAACGGCCGGACTTTTTGTATTTTAATTAACCATGACTCAATTGGAAGTAAGGGATTTTATAGACGATGACCGCGATACCCTTAGAAACATTTACCTCATAAGCCGAAAACAAACATTTACCTGGTTTGATACCTCTGGATATAGCCTGGATGATTTTGACAGGGATACCGAAGGAGAACAGATCCTGGTAGCCGACTATGAAGGTGCTGTAATTGGTTTTATATCCTACTGGTTCCCCGATAATTTTATTCACCACCTGTTTTTGCATCCTGCTTATACAGGCCATGGTGTAGGCAAAGCATTGTTAAAATCGGTTGTAGAAAAATTGAGTAGGCCTGTTACGCTGAAATGTTTAACCCGTAACGAAAATGCTTTAGCATTTTACAGATCGCAGGGCTGGCAAATTCAGGAGAGGGGAGAAGGTAGGCCGGGAGATTATTTTTTGATGAGCTACAATTAGGTATCTAACAAACGAGCGGGGCTTTTCCAAAAGAAAAGCCCCGCTTTGTTTTTAATTTATCTTAACCGATGATACTACATCATTGGCATTTGGCGATAGGGTTGTAAAGTTGGTGGTATTGGCAGTTATTGTCCACGATGTACCGGCAAAATTATCATTGCTATACATGGTAATAGTCCATCCTGACGGTACTTTTATAGACGATGCCCAGTCGTTTACAAAGCCGTAAGCCTGCAACTGCGCTAAAGTATAATTGCCTTTAGGTATGGCACCTGTTGCAGTACCGGCGTAATTAATATCCTGGTAAAAATTAACGCCTGCCGCAGGCGTTCCGGTATTAAAAGTGGTGGCCTTGCCATAAAGTGCGTTAGATACGCTGGTTAAATAAGTATGTGTATCGGCGTTTGGCAGGTTATAATACAAATAAACGCCATAATTATTATTTAC
The DNA here is from genome assembly GCF_056401935.1 of Mucilaginibacter sp. P4_D1. Lineage (NCBI taxonomy): Bacteria > Pseudomonadati > Bacteroidota > Sphingobacteriia > Sphingobacteriales > Sphingobacteriaceae > Mucilaginibacter > Mucilaginibacter sp. P4_D1. Next base: position 132,247 of record NZ_JBFUIJ010000006.1, on the reverse strand, counting down.
AGTTTGGGTAGCCAATGATGCCGCCGTTGATGCGCTGGTGCTTTGAATGTCAATGGCCGCGGGCCCAAGGTTAGCAGCAGCAAGTCCGGACACGTTGGGTACCGAATAAGTGCCATAAATGGCATTCCAGCTATAATCAACTTTCGACCCTACAGTTACGCCATTAAAGCTCAGTCGAGATGCCGCGGGGCCGTAATCGTAAAAGGAAATGATTTTGTTAGGCATTAGCTGGCGTAAAGCAGTTACCAGGTAAACAAACGAACTTGAATTTGGCTGCCCGGTGTTGTTGGTGCCATAATCGGCATATTCGTCGTCAAAGTCAATTCCATCTAAGCCATAGGTTGTTACAGCATTGCTAAGTATTTGCGCGTAGGCCTGCGCCGAAGCCTGGTCTGGAAAATTGCAGATGCCCGCGCCCTGGTGGTTGCCTAAAATGGATAGTAAAACTTTAATACCCTTGGCCTGGAGTGGTTGTATATAAGTTGCTTTGTTGCTAAGTACATTAGTTACCTGGGTATTAAAAAATAGCTCGGCTTTTTGTGTTGTTGTGTTGTAGTTGATATTGGCCGCAAAAATAATAGCAATATCAAACAACTGTTGCCCGGTTGACAGGTAGTAATTGCCCACATTCCGGATATCATTGTTGTTTACCTCTACATAGCAAACGCCTTTTGGGCCGCTTACGCCTATGGCATTGGTGCCTGTTTTTGAAGCGTTGTTTGATTTTGACGATGCGAGAGGAGCGGGTGCCTGGTCCTTTTTGCAGGCAGCAGTCATAAGCATAAGCGAACCGAATAAAACTGTTAAGTTTTTGGTTAGGGACACATTAAAATTTGTTCTCATAGTGTTGTTTTAAATGATGAATAAATAGATATAAAAAGGTCTTGTTCCCTCGCAGTGCAGCCAGGAATTAGTGAAACATCAATTTTATTTATCTTATCAGGTTGCCTGTGTATAACCGGGGAATTTATACTTCAGGTTATTGGTTTATAACAAAAGGACAATTTAATTGGCGATATCGCTTACAAATATTGCTTATTATTTTATTAAAATAATATATTGATTAATATAAATTATCTCGATGGTTTAATTCGAAAAAGAGGCATCGCTTTTTGTAACAAATACACGCATTTTATAAAATGCCAGACCGCCGGGTTGCCCAATTTATTTTATTCGACTATTTTAGGGCAACTATTAACATGATATGAAAAAATCTCTCCTCATCGCTTTATGCTTTGTTTTTTCGGCCATTTGGTCGCAGGCCCAGCCAAAAAGCCCCGATGCTGATTATATAAAGGCTAATTATACCAAGTACGAGTACAACGTGCCCATGCGCGATGGTAAAAAGCTGTTTACATCGGTATATGTACCAAAAGATCAAACCCAAAAATACCCCATCATGATGGATAGAACGCCTTACAGTGTAGCGCCTTATGGTGTTGATGCCTACAGGGGCGCCCTTGGTCCGTCGTCGTTATTTGTGCACGATGGTTATATTTTTGTTTACCAGGATGCACGCGGCCGATGGATGAGCGAAGGCATTTTTGAAGAGATGACTCCCGAAAAGGAAGTGCACAAAACCAAAAATGATGTTGATGAAGGTACTGACACCTATGATACTATTGACTGGTTGCTTAAGAACATTAAAAACAACAACGGCAAAGTAGGCGTCTGGGGCATTTCTTACCCCGGGTTTTATACAACGGCAGCATTGTTAAGTCGTCACCCTGCCCTGGTAGCTGCATCGCCGCAGGCGCCAATGGCCGATTTGTACCGCGATGATGCTTTTCATAACGGCGCATTTATGCTTACCGCGAACTTTGGTTTCTACCCATTTTTTACCAACCGCCAGGATGATAAACCTACACAGCGCCGCGGCAACGGATTTAATGCCGGCACAAATGATGGTTACGCCTTTTTTATGAGGATGGGGTCGGTAAAAAACTCCAACGATAAATACTATAAAGATACCATCMGTTTATGGAATGAGATGCTCGATCATCCCAACTATGATCAGCACTGGAAAGATCGTAATGTACTTTACCACCTGCACGATATTAAAACCGCAGTACTGGTAACCGGCGGATGGTACGATGCCGAAGATTTGTACGGCGCTATCAACACATACAAAACACTGGTTAAGGAAAATCCTAAAACCCCGGTTTACTTTACCATGGGCCCCTGGGTGCATGGTGGCTGGGCGCGTGGCGACGGCGATCATTTAGGCGATATCGGTTTTGGCGGCCCTACAGGCCCGTTTTACCGCGAAAAAATTGAATTTGCTTTTTTTAGCCATTACTTAAAAGGTACCGACCTTAAACTGGAACCGGTTTCTACGTTTGAAACGGGTGTAAACCAATGGAAAACTTATAAAACCTGGCCTCCAAAAGAAGCCGTTGATAAAAGCCTGTACCTGCTGCCCGGGGGTAAACTTTCATTTGACGCTCCCGCGGCGGGTGGTAATTTTGATGAGTTTGTATCAGATCCCAATAAACCGGTGCCGTTCATCAGCACGATTGAAAACGACATGAAGCGCGAATACATGACCGCCGACCAGCGCTTTGCAGCGCAACGCCCGGATGTGCTGACTTATGAAACCGATGTGCTTGACAAAGATGTAACCCTTGCAGGCAACATATGGGCCAACCTTAAAGTATCAACCACCGGCACAGATGCCGATTGGATAGTTAAAGTTATTGACGTGTACCCCGATTCAACTAAGAACGACAAGTTTACGGGTAAAGACGTATACCTGGGTGGTTATCAGCAAATGGTACGCAGCGAGGCCATGCGCGGTAAATTCCGTAATGGCTTTGATAAACCCGAGCCCTTTGTACCAGGCAAAGTAACCCCTGTTAATTTTGAACTACAGGATGTGCTGCACACCTTTAAAAAAGGCCACCGCCTGATGGTGCAGGTGCAAAGCAGTTGGTTTCCGCTTATTGACCGCAATACCCAGCAATTCCAGGATATTATGAAAGCTAAGGACACCGATTTTAAAAAGGCAACCCATAAGGTTTATACATCCAAAGATGAGCCAAGCTTTTTGAAAGTTAGGGTGATAGAATAATGGCAGAGCTTTTGGTGAAATCGGTATTTACCATTACTTCGAGAAACTTAATTGGCATTATCGGCATACCCCTAAGTGGCGAAATTAAAGTAGGAATGTTTCTTTTTTCCGCGGATGGTATACAGCGTTGTCAAATCGCCACAATTGAGGGAGTAAGATCTGATAATCATGCCGATGTTGGTTTTCTGGTAAAATATGAAAGCCCCGAAAAGCTGATCTACTTAAAAGAAATGGAAAATAAAATTGTCAGAGTTGATATTTTGTCCTGAGAATTGTTTTAAATTTAAAAAAGGCATCTTGTTAATTTCAGCAGGATGCCTTTTTTTTCTGTTGTATCATTTAGTTTTTATCATCCGTAATGTTTTATAAGCAATTTATAAACCGTCATCATGATGAAGCAAATATTACCACTCCTGTTAATCGCATTCTGTTTCTCCTGCAAAAACAACAAGCAAAGCAACGGTTGTGGTATGCAACCCTGTACCGCCAGCTTCGCCTACCTGGGTATCCGGCTTATCGATAACCAAGGCCATGCTGTAACGCCTAAAAATTTTAGCGCTGTTAATTTACGTACCAGCAAAACTTTAACGCCAATGCAATATCCACCGGCCATTGATTTTGTTGCTGGTTTTGTGCTAATAACCTCGGATGCAAACATCAAAGATTTTTCGACCGAAGGCGACGATGTAAAAATTACCGCTACAGATTCCCTTACTAATCAAACTAAAACGACCACTTTAAAAATTGCCGGTGGTTGCAATTGTCATATATCTAAAATATCCGGGCCGGATACAATTGAATTTGATTAAGAGCATTTGCCATCGGCCCTATCGTTTTGTTATAGTGGCAGGTGTGTTGGTTTTAACCTGGTAAAGTACATAATCGCCTTTTTTATCATGCATCAAGCTAACATCAACAGCTTTGCCATTTTGGGTAACTTCGGCATTTTTCCACCCGGAGGGCAAGTAAGTTTTGAGTGTTAGCGGTATATTGTAAAAACGCTTATCAAGCGGGTGGCTTACTTTAATTATCAGCCGGCCATTTTGCACGCCGGTGGTAAGGTTTGCACTTTGGCGTTCGCGCATGTATTTGGTAACGTCGCCAAAGGTGGCAATCCAAAGCTTGTCCTGGTGGTTTTTGATGTAGGTAAAATATTCATCCAGCTCGGTAGCCGGCAAGGCCTCCCAGCCAATGCCCTGCACACCATGGTGGGTAAGTACAAGCCATGTATCGTGCCTGTTCAGGGTGGTATCAACCCAGGCTTTCATCATGGGCAGGGGCGTTTTGGTGGTGGCGCCGCGCTGGTACTGCACATACGCTTTGCCGGTATTGCCCGGCGTATCTTTATTACCCCGGCTAATCTCTTTCAGCCACGGTTCGGGCATGCGGTTGCGTAGTGCGGGGTAAACCCGGCTTAGGTACGATACTGCCCGCTCGTTTTCGGTGCCAAAGGGCCCTTCGGCGCTAAAAGTGTATCTCAGGCCAAGCTTATGCAAAATATCCAGCCGGCTTTTCTCCATCTCATAAAGCATATTGGGCTCGTCGAGCGCGGCCAGGCGGGGGTGGGTAACCATGTGGCTGGCAAATTCGTGCCCCTGCGCTGCGTATTGTTTAATTTGGGCCCAGGTGGTGCCATGCGCGTCATTGTATTCGGTATTATGCTCAACGCCCGGTTTAAAATCACCATGCCGCACTTTACTGTATAGTTCGTCTATCACCTTATAGGCCGCTTCGGGCTTATTATCGTCAATTAATGAGCCGGCTTTATAATGATATTCGAGCGTACCAATCAATCCCAGGTGCCCCGCTGCCGATGCACGTTCGTAAAAATTATCCTTGTTGGTAGGTGTTGTGGCGGTTTCGGCAATTATCTGTTTCAAAGGCCTCCCAATAAATTTTGCCCGGTATTGCGAACCAGGTATTTGCCCCGTAATAATAAAAAACGTGCTTTTAATCCCCAGTCTGTTTAAAATTGGCAGCGCAACCTTAAATTGGTTAACGGAGCCATCGTCCCAGGTGATAGATACTGCGCCATTGCGGCCGTATTGCCATTTAGTTATCTCGGTTTTACCCGGCTGCGCCTTTAAACAGTTTATAAACAATGCCATGAGCAACAGAGCAACAACAAGCTTTTTCATTTGAGGAAGGTTTACACCTGCTAATATATGCAGATGCCTGCTCGCTTTGGTGTTGTAACGAAATAGTTATGCTGTTCAGCCCTTGCCTTATTTAAACTAATTCTAAATAAAAGTTGTGAATTAAAATTGAGTTGTTATTTTTGCGCTTAATTAGACTTAATCTAAATAGAATGTTGAATCCTCTACAGAATTACCTGCAAAAATTTACGCTCCTCTTTCTTTTCGTATTTATAAATATCTTAATCCTTAAGGCCGATGATGATGGCAATAGTGGCAAAATTAATGGCTTTGTAAAAACAACCGATGGTAAACCTGCAGCATACGTAACCGTAGCTATCAAAGGCTTAAACAAAAGCACCACTACCATTGATGATGGTTCGTTTACCTTTGTTAACCTTAAGCCGGGAGTATATACTTTAGTTACCAGCTTTATGGGTACTAAAGCCGAGCAGCAAACGGTTACCGTAGTTGCCAATCAAACTACCCAGGTAAACTTTACTTTAAGCGAAACTTCGGCGCAGCTGGATGAAGTGCTTATTTCTTCAACAAAAACCATCAACACCAAAAAGCTTACTATTGGTAAAATGAATGTGGCGCCTATGGATTTGCCGCAGAGTGTTACGGTTATCAGCAGCAATACGCTTGCGCAGCAGCAATCTATCAGGTTAAGTGATGTAATCAGGAATGTTAATGGCGTTTACCTGTATAGCGCCCGCGGCAATACCCAGGAAACTTTTGGTGCGCGTGGCTACAATTTTTCGAGCACCAATATGTTTAAAAACGGCTTCCGGGTAAATTCGGGTGTTGTGCCTGAAGTGAGCTCGCTTGACCGTATCGAAATACTAAAAGGCAGCGCGGCTTTATTATATGGCAACGTAGCACCCGGCGGTATTTTAAACATGGTAACTAAAAAACCATTGTTTGAGGCCGGCGGTAAAGTATCTATGACCTATGGCAGCTATGATTTGTACCGCCCCTCGTTTGATGTTTACGGGCCTATCACCTCAAAACTGGCCTACCGCTTAAACGGTACTTACGAAAAAGCAAACAGTTTCCGCGATAATGTAAAATCCGAAAGGGAGTATATTAACCCATCGTTCCTGTATAAAATAAGCGACAAAACAACTGTTATTGTAGAGGGCGATTACCTGAACTACGATTTTACACCCGATTTTGGAACCGGGCAAATAAACAACGTAATAGCTAATGTGCCGCGCAACCGCTACCTGGGTGCTTCATGGTCAACAGGTAATACCAAACAGTCAACAGGTACGGTTACCATTAATCATCAAATTAACAGCTTGTGGCAAATAAGCGGCGGCTTAAATTACCAGCATTTTAACAGGCAATACCAAACAACCGAGCGTGTACTACCCAATGCAAACGGCGATTGGGGACGTACGCTTAACCGCGCAAAAACATTGGAAGATTATTACACCGGCCAGTTTAATGTAACCGGCCAGTTTAACACCGGCGCCATAAAGCATAATATTTTGGCCGGTATTGATGCCGACAGGTACAACAACACGGCTTATACCTACGTAGCCACCGTCAATAAGGTATCAAGTTATTGGGATAATGGCACATCATTAAAATCTGCCGTTTACGATACCATCAATATTTTTAATGTAAATAAATACACCCTGCGCAGCGATAAGCCGCAGATGAACCCTTTTTACAGCATCCTTACAAAAACCAACCGCTTTGGGGCTTACTTTAATGATCTGATAAGCATATCAGATAAAGTTAAGGTGTTGGCAGGTATCCGCTGGTCGTACCAATACATTGCGCCAACGCAGGTAACCAATTATTATCTGCCGGCTTTAACAACCCAGGCGGCAGGGAAAGAGGATAAGGCATTTTCGCCCCGCGTTGGTATCGTTTATAAGCCTGTGGCCAATACAGCGTTATTTGCCAGCTATTCCAACTCGTTTATCACCAACACGGGTGTAGATGTTAATAACAAACCACTTTCGCCATCATTGGTAGATCAGTACGAGGCCGGGGTTAAAAACGATTTCCTGAATGGTAACTTATCAGTAAATGTAACAGCTTACCGTATCATTAATAATAACCTTGCCCAAACAGCGCCTTTTTTGGCCGATGGTACCACAGTGAACATTAACACCAATATTAAAGAGCTTGTTGGCCAAACCAAAAGCGATGGTGTTGAACTTGATATTGCGGGCCACCCCGTAAAAGAGCTTGATTTAATGGCGGGTTACAGCTACACCAACGCGCGTTATTCAAAAACATCAACATCAGTTGGCAGTAATATAGCCGGCCAGCCATTAATTAACGTACCTAAGCACACCGCCAATGCCAGCGCCTTCTACAACTTTTACAATGGCGATTTGAAAGGCTTTAAAGTAGGGGCTTCTGTGTATTACCTGGGTAACCGTACCGCCGGGAATGCCAATACGGTTGGGCAAACCCAAACCATATCGAGGCTGGTTAATGTACCGGGCTTTACCACAGTTGATGCCTCGGTTGGTTACACCTATAAAAAGGTTTCCATTATTGGTAAAATCTCCAATATAGGCAATGTACTTAATTACAATGTGCACGAAAATTACAGTATTAACCCAATAGCGCCAAGGCAGTTTTTAACTACCGTGAGCTATAGTTTTTAATACATTAACGTCGTGTCAACGATAAATTGAAGAATAGTCTTAAGCCTAAAGTCTTAAGTTCTAAGTAAAAGAGAAAGAAATCAACTTTAGACTTACGACTTAGAACTATTGACTTACTAATACATATTAATAAACAAACCGGGATATGCCTTAGTATACCCGGTTTTGTAATGAAAGCCATGAAAGTATTTTTCCGTACCATACATCTTTATTTGAGCCTTGCGGCAGGCATTGTTATTGTTTGCTCGTGCCTCACGGGCACCATGCTGGTTTTTGAAAAAGAAATTGAGCATACCCTGCACCCCAAACTTTATTACGTGCCGGCCGCAGCTACACGGGTACCGCTGGAGCAAATGATTAAGGCAGCCCTTAAACAGGCGCCCAAGGCAAAGCTGGCCTCGGCAATGGTTTATAATGATGCTGCCAGAACGGTTGAGATTGGCTTAATTGTACCCGAGAAGAAAAGTAAAAAAGGTAATGCCACCCAGGCCGAAAAGGGCAGGCCCGCAAAGACGCAGGGCGATAAAGATAAAAAAGGTAAGGATGCCGACCGGGCAAATTTAAGCGTGTTTGTAAACCCCTACACCGGCCAGGTAACAGGGCAATACAGCCGCAGGCAATCGTTCCTGTACTCGGCCGAGATGTTTCACCGGTTTTTACTGGCAGGTAAGGATAGCCTGGGCGATTGGGTGGTGTCAATCTCGACACTACTTTTCCTGTTTATATTAATAACCGGGGTAATACTGTGGTGGCCTAAAACCAAAAACATTATGAAGCAGCGGTTAAAAATAAAATGGGGCGGCAGTACCAAACGGCTGGTACATGATTTGCACCTGGTTACGGGGTTTTACACTTCGATATTTTTAATTGTGATTGCGTTAACGGGTTTAATCATGACGTTTAAGCTGGCTAACCAGGCGTTGTTTGCTATAACCGGTTCAAAGCTGGTAAAAGAGCAGCCTAAAGCACCGCAATCAAAATACCAGGCCGGCGCCGAAGCTTTAAAGGTAGATGCCGCATTGCAGGCGGTAACAGCACAAACCGCATTGGCAGATTATTATACAGTAAGGGTGCCTAAAGACTCACTGGCCGTTTACAGCATAAACATTTTACCTAAGGGTGCAGTTGAAACCACCGCCGATACCTATTACGTTGACCAATATAGCGGCGGCATAGCAGGCGCGCAATTGTTTGCCGCCAAAAGCTTAGGCCAGCGGGTAAGGGCTTACGTAAAACCGGTACATACCGGTTCGGTTTACGGCTTACCTACCAAAATAATCAGTTTTATTGTATGCCTTTTATCGCTCATATTCCCGGTAACAGGGGTAATGATGTGGCTTAACCGTACCCGTAAAAAAACTAAAACCTATAGGAAGATGGAATTGGTTTAAATTATTTGATAGTTTGTATGTTTACAACTCAGCAAAATAATAAAATATGCCAGCCAGGATCCTCGAAGTATGCGCCTTTACTATTCAAACCTGTATTATAGCCGAACGCGCCGGTGCTGCGCGGGTTGAGTTATGTGACAACCCTATTGAAGGCGGCACCACGCCAGGTTATGGCACCATAAAACAGGTGCGTGATAAAATAGGTATCGATTTGTTCCCCATCATCAGGCCGCGGTCTGGAAACTACTTTTACAACGAGGATGAATACACTATTATTAAGCACGACATACAAATTTGCCGCGAGCTGGGCTGCAATGGCATTTCGGTGGGTACACAAACCATAGATGCCGAAATTGACACCGAATGGCTGAAACGCATTGTTGAATGGGCCGGGCCAATGAGCGTTACCTGCAACCGGGCGTTTGATGGTACGCCCGATCCTTTTAAATCGTTAGAAGAACTGATAGCCTGCGGATGCCAACGGGTACTCACCTCCGGCCAAAAAAGCGCGGCGCCTGATGCCGGCCAGCTATTAGGTGAGCTGGTTAAACAAGCCGCCGGTCGCATTACCATTATGCCCGGTGCCGGTGTTAAATCAACCAACCTGCAAAAACTGGTAGCCGAAAGTAATGCAACAGAATTCCATTCATCAGCACGCGCTATAGCGCCAAATCCTTTAACTTATATTAATAAAGAAGTAAGCGATTACGGCAATGTATATATTGCCGATGAGGATGAAGTAAGGGCGATGGTGGCAGTTTTGAAGGGAAATTGATTTTAAGTTTACAGAGAAATGTAATAAACTTTGCTTTATTGGGCCATCATTAGTTTCTTAAACGTTCAATAAGCTGCTCTATACCAAGCCTCCAAACAGGATATAATTCTTCATTTTCTGCCCAAAGTTCATTTAATTCTGAATTATCGTTTAAAACTTTTTGTAAAGCCAAAACCGATTTTTCTTTAAGATCTGTAAAATCCAAATCGGGGTGCCTGTTTGGAAACGAGTCTACTTCTAAAGGGTCTTCATCAGCCGGCGACGAAAATTTTGTTCCATTGATTTGTCCATCCACGTAGGCTGCCGAAACAATGACTGCATTTGCTTCAGAAAATTCTAAATAGTCAACACTTATAGCGAAATCAAACGCATCGTTGAAAATTTTCTTGGGATCGTCAGATTCTTCCACTTCCGCCATAAAATCAAAAGCTGTGTCATCTTCAAAATGTCCATGTCCCCAGGTGCCCATAATATTCTGTTTTATTATATGCTAAAGATGGTAACAAAAATTGAAAAAATAGTAAGCAGCATTGATATAAAATAGAGAATATCCATCAATACTTGTTGAATTATATAGTTAATAGTAAACTTTTTTGTTCAATTAAAAGGTCACGCTTAACGACATCAATCCGGCTTTTGAATCTGGATTTTGCCGTTTTGGGATTTGCCGCATAGCGTCAAAAGCCACCAAAAATGTTGAAAACTTTTTGGTGGTAAAAAGTGGTAATTTGTGGTAAAAGAAAATTACTTTTACCTATTAAATTAAGCCATAGTCTTATAATGCCGCATTTAACCGGAGAATTTGAATGTAAACTGGATGCCAAAGGGCGGATGATGATCCCTGCGGGCCTCAAAAAGCAGCTTCCTGAAGCTGACGGCGAGGGCCTTATGATCAATCGCGGCCTGGAGAAGTATCTGGTTATTTACACAAAATCCGAATGGGACAAAAGACTTGACGAATTGAGCAAACTTAACGAATACGACCGGCAAAACCTGCGTTTTATTCGGTATTTCACCGGCGGCGCCACGGCTTTGATGCCCGATTCGGCCGGCAGGGTACTTTTGCCAAAGAGTTTGCTTGATTTTGCCGGCATTGGTAACGATGTTGTTTTAACCTGTGTATTAAACAAGATTGAAGTATGGGATAAGGCTGCCCATACCGAAATGATAAATAATGAGCCTGATAATTTTGCCGAATTGGCCGAAGCGGTAATGGGTAGTAAAGCAAGGAGGATAGATGAGTGAGTACCATACACCGGTTATGCTGCAGGAATGCATTGATGGCCTGGCTATAAAAAAGGATGGCACTTATGTGGATGTAACCTTTGGCGGCGGCGGGCATTCGCGCGAGATTATGAAACATTTGGGGCCCGAAGGTACTTTACTGGCGTTTGACCAGGATACCGATGCGCAGCAAAATATAATTGACGATGAGCGCTTTGTTTTTATAGATCAGAATTTCAGGTACCTGAAAAACTTTGCCCGTTTGCACGGTGCTATCCCGGTTGATGGCATACTGGCCGATTTAGGCGTATCATCATACCAGTTTGACCAGGCCGAGCGTGGTTTTTCAATTCGCTTTGATGCCGAGCTGGATATGCGGATGAACCAGGGCGGCGAGCTTACGGCCAAGGATGTGGTAAACAATTATACAGGTGCCGAACTGCACCGCATTTTTGGTGTTTACGGCGAAATTCAAAACGCCAAATCATTGGCCGAAACTATAGTTACTGCCAGGCTTAATGCCCCGATAGTAACCATAGCCGATTTGAAGAACGCTATTATTAACCGCATCCCGAAGGGGAAAGAAAATAAGTACCTGGCACAGGTTTTCCAGGCGCTGCGCATCGAAGTTAACCAGGAGTTGGAAGCTTTGAAGGAATTTTTGGTACAGAGTGCCGAGGTGCTGGCTGTTGGCGGCAGGCTGGTAGTCATGAGCTACCACTCGCTGGAAGACAGGCTGGTAAAAAACTTCATTGCCAAAGGCAAGTTTAGCGGCGAGGTAGAAAAGGATTTATACGGCAATAATAAAAGGCCGCTTGATGCTGTAAGCCGTGGGGCTATAACCGCATCGGCAGATGAGATAAGTAACAATAACAGGGCACGGAGCGCTAAATTAAGGATAGCTGTAAAGATATGAGCAATCGTTTACGTACAGAAATTCAGGAGGAGGAAGAAGAGGAAGAGCTTATTGTTGAGGATAAACCCCGGAAAAGGGAGATCCCGGATAATTTCTTCACGCAATTTTTCACCAAACGTTTTATTACAAGCGAGAAGGCTACCAACGCCTTGCCTTTTGTGCTGTTCATTGCTTTTTTGGGTATGGTATATATTGGCAATATGCACCTGGCCGAAAAAACCATCCGCGATATTGATGACCTTACGAAAGAAGTAAAAGAACGCAGCTGGGATTTTAAAACCACAAAAGCCGATATGGCTTTTAAAAGTACATTAATTGAAGTGGCCAAACGTGCCGATACCCTTGGGGTGAGGCAAAGCGTTGAGCCGCCAAAAAAGATAACGGTGAAGGAGGATAATGATGAAAATTAGGACTAACATATTGCTTAGGGTATATATTGCCTTTGGCCTTGTTGTGCTTTTTTCGTTCGCGGTTGTGGTACAGCTTTGCCGGGTGCAATTTATACAGGGCGCAAAATGGAAAGCCAAAGCAGTAAACATGACAGCCCAGTTCAGGGATGTAGAGGCCGCGCGGGGTAACATTTTTTCGGTAGATGGCAGCCTGTTGGCAACATCGGTACCCGAGTATGAACTGCACATGGATATGTTGGGTGCCGGCCTTGCCATTGATAGCGTTTTTAATGATAATGTAGAGGTGCTGTCGGCAGATTTATCGCAATTATATGGCGATAGAACGCCACGCGAATATGCCAGGTTACTGCGCGATGCACGTAAAGACGGCTCGCGTTACCAGCTTTTACGCCGCAGGGTAACATACCAGGAATTAAAAAAGATTCGTGAGTTCCCGGTGTTTAAAAACAGGAAAACTAAAAACAGCCTGATTGTATTGCAGCAAAACAAGCGCATTTTGCCTTTTCATGCTTTGGCCGCGCGTACTATTGGTTATAAAAACGAAAACATTAAAAACCCGGTAGGGTTGGAGGGTGCTTACTCGTCATTCATCAATGGCGAAAACGGCAGGCGCTTAATGCAGCGTATTCCGGGCGGAACGTGGATGCCTGTAAATAACGACGAAGACGAGATCCCGGCAAAAGATGGCGCCGACATCATGTCGACCATTAATGTAAATTTCCAGGAGATAGCGCAGGCGGCTTTGTTAAGGCAGCTGGATTCAAGCGCCGCCGATCATGGCTGCGTGGTATTGATGGAAGTTGCCACCGGCGAGGTGCGTGCTATAGCCAATTTTACCCGTTCAAAAGAAAATACTTTTAAAGAGAGCTTTAATTATGCCATCAGCAATGCAATTGATCCGGGGTCTACCTTCAAGCTGGTATCTTATATGACCCTGCTTGATCAGCATAAACTGGATACCAATACTATAGTGAATGCCGAGGGTGGTAAATACAAGTTCCCAAAGGGGCCAACCATTACCGATACCGAGCATGACAACTATGAAATGACGGTAAAAAAGGCTTTTGAAGAATCATCAAACGTGGCGGCAGCTAAGCTGGTATACGGTCATTATAAAGATAACCCATGGCAGTTTATCAATAAGCTGTACAGCTATCATTTAAATGATAAGCTGGGCTTGCAGATACCCGGTGAAGGAAGGCCTGTTATTAAAAACCCGGCCAACCGCAGCTGGAACAAGTATTATACCCTGCCCGAAATGGCCTACGGTTATGAAATGAACCTTACCCCATTGCAAATGCTGGCGTTTTATAATTCGGTAGCCAACAATGGTAAAATGATAGCACCCATTTTTGTGCGCGAGATCAGGAGGATGGGCAGCACCATTGAGCAGTTTAACGCCAGGGTGATTAATGAAAAAGTATGCTCGGATGCTACCCTTGGTAAAGTGAAAAGCATGCTCGAGGGTGTTGTACAGGAAGGTAATTGTAAGCGCGTAATTAAAAACCCGCGTTATACGGTGGCCGGCAAAACAGGTACAGCCCAGGTGGCCGATGGTACAAAAGGTTATAAAGTAAAAAAATACCAGGCATCGTTTTGCGGTTATTTTCCGGCCGATCATCCTAAATATTCCATGATCGTGGTGGTAAATAACCCCACCCGCGGATCGTACCTGGCGGCTAAGGTTGCCGGGCCTATTTTCAGGGAGATTGCCGATAAGGTTTATGCCAATGATATGGAGATAAACCAACCGTCGCCGGTAAGCCTGGTTGGCAATACATCAATGCCTAAGGTAAAGCAGGGCAATTTAAAGGCACTAAAACATGTATATGCCAAATTGGGTGTAAAGCCGCTATACGCATCGGCAGATGCTGCCGGCAACGGAGTTGATACCAGTAATGGTATCCCATTTGAGGATACACGATATAAAGAAGGCGCTGTTCCAACAGTAACAGGAATGGGCCTGAGCGACGCCCTGTATGTTTTGGGCAATGCAGGCTATAAAGTAACGGTACGCGGCAGCGGCATGGTGACCACACAATCGGTTACCGGCGGCAGTTCGATACCAAAAGGATCACGCATAACAATTGAACTGCAATGAGGTATTTAAGTGATTTAATAGATGGGTTAGCATTTACCGAGTTACAAGGCAGCGCCGATGTAGAAATTACGTCTGTAGCTTTTGATTCGCGCCAGGTAATTCCGGGCTCGATGTTTGTTGCCGTAAAAGGTACACAGGTTGACGGGCACGACTATATTGACCAGGCTATTAAACAGGGTGCCATCGCTGTTATATGCGAAGATTTACCTGCCCACACTGCGGCCGAAGTTGATTTTTTAATGGTAGCTGATTCGGCTAAGGCATTAAGTTTGGTGGCTGCCAATTTTTACGGCAACCCGTCGGCACAGTTAAAGCTGGTTGGCGTTACCGGTACCAACGGCAAAACCACCATCGCAACGCTGCTTTATCAGTTGTTTCGCGATCTGGGGTATAAAGCAGGTTTGCTATCAACTGTCGAAAACCAGATTAATGGCCAGGTGATACCATCAACCCATACCACACCCGATCCTATTGAACTTAACCGTTTGCTGGAAGAGATGGTAACGCAGGGTTGCGATTATTGCTTTATGGAAGTTAGTTCGCATGCAGTTGCACAGCACCGGGTAGCCAATTTGCAATTTTCGGGCGGGGTGTTTACCAACCTCACGCACGATCATTTGGATTATCATAAAACGTTTGACAGTTATCTGAAGGCCAAAAAAGCCTTTTTTGATGGCTTGCCAAAAAACGCCTTTGCTTTAACCAACAGCGATGATAAGAATGGTAACATCATGCTGCAAAACTCGCAGGCGCACCGTAAAACCTACGGGCTTAAAAGCATGGCCGATTACAAGGCCCGCATCCTGGAAAACCAGTTTGGCGGCCTGTTACTGCATATTGATAACGAAGAAGTATGGTTTAAAATGGTTGGCACCTTTAACGCTTACAACCTGCTGGCTGTGTACGCTACCGCTATGCTGTTAGAGCAGGATAAAGCCAAAACGCTAACCAGCCTGAGCAAACTAACCGGTGCCGAAGGCAGGTTTGAATATATAGTAGCACCAAATAAG
The DNA here is from genome assembly GCF_056401935.1 of Mucilaginibacter sp. P4_D1. Lineage (NCBI taxonomy): Bacteria > Pseudomonadati > Bacteroidota > Sphingobacteriia > Sphingobacteriales > Sphingobacteriaceae > Mucilaginibacter > Mucilaginibacter sp. P4_D1. The sequence continues at coordinate 116,579 of NZ_JBFUIJ010000006.1, read as the reverse complement.
GTTATAGGTATAGTTGATTACGCCCATACACCGGATGCCGTGCAAAATGTGCTAAGCACCATTCACGATATCCGCAAAGGTAACGAGAAGGTAATAACTGTAATAGGTTGTGGCGGAGATCGTGACAAAACCAAACGCCCAATTATGGCCCGTGTGGCCAGCGAATGGAGCGATAAAGTGATCCTGACATCAGACAATCCACGCTCGGAAGATCCGGCCCAGATCATCAAAGACATGATTGAAGGCGTTGACCCGGCGTTTAAACGCCATACAGTGAGCATAGTTGACAGGAGAGAGGCAATTAAAACAGCCTGCATGCTGGCAAATCCGGGCGATATAATCCTGGTGGCGGGTAAAGGGCATGAGAAATACCAGGATATCCACGGAGTGAAAAATCATTTTGACGACATGGAAGAACTTGAAGATCAATTTAAATTGTTAGTCTGAATCAGAATTTACAGAATTAAAGAATCAGCAGAATCCATGAGTTCATTTTAATCAATGAAATCAATATAAAGAATCGGTGTAATCAAAAGAGAGCATGTTATACTACTTATTTAACTATCTAAATAAAAACTACAACATACCGGGACTCGGGGTATTTCAGTATATCACGTTTCGTACGGCTTTGGCTGTAATAACATCGTTGCTGGTTACAACCGTTTACGGTCGTAGGCTGATTGATTACCTGCGTTTTAAACAGGTTGGCGAGACGGTTAGGAATTTAGGTTTGGAAGGCCAGATGCAAAAATCGGGTACACCTACTATGGGCGGGCTAATCATTTTGCTGGGTATACTGGTGCCTACTTTGTTATTTGCCAAATTGAGTAATGTATACATTATACTGATGATAATTACCACCGTTTGGCTGGGCGCCATTGGTTTTTTAGATGATTATATTAAAGTATTTAAAAAGAATAAGGAGGGCCTGGCAGGTCGTTTTAAAATTGTAGGCCAGGTGGGTTTATCGCTGATTGTGGGCTGGACAATGTATTTCAATACCAATATTGTTATTCGCCAGGAAGTAAAGTTGCCGGTAATAGTTAATGCGCCTGTTGATTTTCACTTGAAAAAGAATGTACCGGTTTATACGCAGGACGTACACTCTACCAAAACTACCATGCCTTTTTATAAAAACAACGAGTTTGATTATGGCAAGGTATTAAAGTTTATTGGTCCTGGGTATGAGTATTATTCGCTGGTGGTGTTCCTGTTTTTTGTGATCATCATCATCACTTTTATATCCAACGGGGCCAATATAACGGATGGTATAGATGGCCTGGCGACGGGTACATCGGCCATTATTGGTATTACACTGGCCATACTGGCCTATGTATCCGGTAATATCGAAATAGCCGACTACCTGAACATCATGTTCATCCCCAACTCGGGCGAGCTGGTGATTTTCGCCGGTGCTTTTGTTGGTGCCTGTGTTGGCTTTTTGTGGTACAACTCCTACCCGGCGCAGGTATTCATGGGCGACACAGGCAGTTTGGCCATAGGCGGTATCATAGCTGTTTTTGCTATCATGATTCGTAAAGAGTTATTGCTGCCGGTATTATGCGGTGTATTTGTGATCGAGAACATGTCGGTAATTATGCAGGTGGGCTGGTTTAAATACACCAAAAAGAAATTTGGCGAGGGCCGCAGGGTGTTTTTAATGGCGCCGTTGCACCACCACTATCAAAAGAAAGGTTTCCACGAAGCCAAAATCGTAACCCGGTTCTGGATCATCGGGATACTGATGGCGATAATAACGATAATAACGTTGAAGCTGAGGTAGGACGCGAAGCCCCCTAACCCCCTGAAGGGGGAACGATAACGGATTCAAAGAGAATAGAATAAAAAAATTAAGTAAGAAATGAACCAGACAAACAACATACCCAATCAAAAGCACCCCCTTCAGGGGGCGGGGGGGGCTATTGTTGTGCTTGGCGCCGGCGAAAGTGGTGTTGGTGCGGCATACCTGGCGCAAAAGCAGGGGTATGATGTGTTTGTGTCGGATTTTGGGGCCATTGCGGATAAGTACAAAAAACAACTGGAAGACTGGAATATCAGCTTCGAGGAAAAACAACATACCGAGGATTTAATCCTGAACGCGGTTGAGGTGATCAAAAGTCCCGGCATTCCGGATAAAGCGCCGATCATCAAAAAGCTTAAAGAGAAAGGGGTTCCGGTAATATCCGAAATTGAATTTGCGGGCAGGTATTGCAGCGCGAAGATCATCGGCATAACCGGATCAAACGGTAAAACTACTACCAGCAGTTTAACCTATCATATTTTAAAAAATGGTGGTTTAAATGTTGGGCTGGCCGGCAACATAGGTAAAAGCTTTGCTTACCAGGTGGCTACCGAAAACTTTGATTTATACGTGCTGGAACTAAGCAGCTTTATGCTGGATGATATGTTTAAGTTTAAGGTAGATATAGCAGTATTGCTAAACATCACACCCGACCATTTGGACAGATACGATTACAAGCTGGAAAACTATGCGGCATCCAAATTCAGGGTTACGCAGAACCAAACGGCGGCCGACTATTTCATTTACTGCACCGATGACCCGGAAACCATAAAAGGTATGGCCAACCGGAAATTCGACGCTCAACTATTGCCTTTTTCTATTGAAACCAAGATTGAACCGGGAGCATATCTCGAAAACGACAATATTGTCATTAACACAAATCAAGAACATTTTACAATGTCAATTCAAGAACTGGCCTTACAGGGCAAGCACAACATTTACAACTCCATGGCATCAGGTATTGTAGCAAGGGTGCTGGAGTTGCGCGAGGGAACGATAAAAGAGAGCATGGGCAACTTTAAAGCTATTGAACACCGGCTTGAATTTGTAGCCAATATATCGGGCATCCGTTTTATCAACGATTCAAAGGCCACCAATGTTAACTCAACCTGGTATGCATTGGAGAGCATGAGTAGTGATGTGGTACTGATACTTGGCGGTGTTGATAAAGGTAACGACTACGGGATGCTTAAAGATTTGGTAAAAAGTAAAGTACGGTCAATAGTGTGTTTGGGTAAAGATAACAAGCGTATACACGATGCTTTTGAAGATGATGTGCATGTTATAGTAAATACATTCTCGGCCCAGGAGGCTGCCCAGGTAGCATTTCACCTGGCCGAAAAAGGAGATACTGTTTTATTATCACCAGCCTGTGCCAGCTTTGATTTGTTTAAAAATTACGAAGACAGGGGAAACCAGTTTAAAGCAGCGGTGAAGGAACTTTAATTTGAAAATTTGAGTATTTGAAGATTTGAAAATGGTGAACGGGTAAAATCGTTGGGGCTGTCTTAAATCGATGAAATCAATCTAAAAATCAGTGGAATCATAAGCAAAATGCATAGGATATTAAACAACACAAAAGGCGACCGGTGGATATGGCTGATAGTGATATTGCTTTCTGTTATATCCTTGTTGGCTGTATACAGCTCAACGGGTACGCTTGCTTATAAACGTGGCGTTGGTGTCGAGTCGATTTTGATGAAGCACCTGGCTATGGTTGTGGGTGGTATTATGCTGATGTATATTTCGCACAAGCTGGATTACCGGTATTATGCAGGCTTGTCTAAAATCATGATGATCGTGACTATTCCGTTACTCATCTATACCCTGGTATTTGGTAGCCATATCAACAACGCAAGCCGCTGGATTAATATCCCGCTTGTTGGTTTAAGCTTCCAGACGTCAGATTTGGCCAAGTTAGCCCTGATTACTTACCTGGCGCGTACTTTATCGCGTAAGCAGGAAAATATTAAAGATGTAAAGGAATCATTTTTGCCTATCATGGGCTCCGTTTGTTTGGTTTTTATATTGATCGCTTTAGCCAATTTATCAACCGCGTTGATGCTGTTTGGCGTTAGTATCTTGTTATTAATCATCGGCCGTATCAGCATTAAGCAGATAGCTATTGTATGCGGCGCAGGGTTTATATTATTATTGGGTGTTATATTTTTGGGGCCAAGGCGGCATACCTATGTTTCGCGCGTAAATACTTTCCTGCACCCCGATTCAACCAAAACAGATAAATCATTTCAGGCCGATCATGCAAAGATAGCCATCGCCAGCGGAGGCCTTTTTGGTAAAGGCCCGGGTAACAGCACCGAACGGAATTACCTTCCCGAATCATACTCGGACGAAATTTATGCCATCATTGTTGAAGAGTACGGCCTGGTAGGCGGTTTCGCGCTGGTAGGCATTTACCTGTTTTTGTTGTACAGGTGTATAAAAATTATTACCAAGGCGCCCAAGGCGTTTGGCGCGTTGCTGGCATGCGGTTTAAGTTTTAGCCTGGCAATACAGGCCTTTGCCAATATGGCTGTGGCAGTAGGCCTTGGCCCGGTAACGGGTGTGCCGTTGCCCTTTGTAAGTATGGGTGGTACATCGCTGTTGTTCACCAGTGTGGCCTTCGGCATCATATTATCAGTAAGCAGGGATATTGAAGAACCGAAGAAAGTTGTGGTGGGGGAAATAAGCGTAGCGTAGGCCCCCTAACCCCCTGAAGGGGGAACAATAGTTTAAGAAGTTTATAAAATGAAAAAGGATAGCATACAAGCAAAAGACGCCAATCAAAAGCACCCCCTTCAGGGGGCGGGGGGGGCTTCGCCGCGCATCATCATAAGCGGTGGCGGAACAGGAGGACACATCTTCCCGGCTATTGCTATTGCCAATGCTTTGAAGGCTATCGACCCTAAAACCGAGATCCTGTTTGTGGGAGCCCTTGGGCGTATGGAGATGGAAAAGGTACCCGCTGCCGGGTATAAGATCATCGGCCTGGATATCCGCGGCATTCAGCGCGATTCTATCTGGAAAAATGTGATGTTCCCGGTTAAACTGGTAGGCAGCGTACGCAAGGCATTACAAATTATAAAAGATTTTAAACCTGATGCTGCCGTTGGGGTTGGTGGTTATGCCTCGGGGCCGTTGTTGTACGCGGCATCAATGAAAAAAATACCATACCTCATACAGGAACAAAACTCCTATGCGGGTATTACCAATAAGTGGCTGGGCAAAGGAGCACAAAAAATTTGTGTGGCTTTTGATAATATGGAGCAGTTTTTTCCTGCCGATAAAATCATCAAAACAGGCAACCCTATTCGTAAAGATTCGGTAAATATAGCCGGTAAGCACATGCAGGCTTTGGAGTTGTACAAGTTATCAACCTTTAAAAAAACTATACTGATAACCGGAGGCAGCCTTGGCGCACGTACATTAAATAACAGCATTATGGCTGGTTTGGATAAGCTGATAGCTGCCGACGTGCAGATCATTTGGCAAACCGGTAAGTTTTATTATAAAACAATCATCGAAAAACTGGGCGAAGATTACCACCCGGATGTTAAGATAAGGGAGTTTTTAACCCGGATGGATTTGGCTTACGCAGCTGCCGATGTTATTATATCAAGAGCAGGGGCGGGCACCATTGCCGAATTATGCGTGGTGAAAAAGCCGGTTATCCTGGTGCCATCGCCAAATGTGGCCGAAGACCACCAAACAAAGAACGCGCTGGCACTGGTGCAGGAGGACGCTGCCATTTTTGTAGCCGACAGGGATGCCGAAGCGAAATTGGTGGATAGGGCGATTGAGTTATTGAACGACAAATCATTACAAAAAAAGTTAAGCACTAACATAGGTAAAATGGCTATGCCAAATGCCGATGAAGTGATAGCTAAAGAGCTTTTACAAATAATAAAATAACAATTAAAGTTATGGTCCTCCTTCTCCCAAAAAGGGGAGGACCTTTTTTAAAAACATCAAAATGGAATTACGCGACATACAAAGGGTTTACCTGGTGGGCATAGGCGGCATCGGGATGAGCGGCCTGGCCCGCTATTTCCAGCATCTGGGTTGTATTGTTTGCGGTTACGATAAAACAGTTACCGACCTCACCAACGATTTACACAACGAGGGTATCCAGATTTGTTTTGAGGATAATGCCGATTGTATCCCCATCAGCTTCCAGGCGCCATCTGCAGATACACTCATTATTTATACACCGGCCATCCCTAAGGATTCGGCGGTACTTAACTATTTTAAAAATAAAGGATTTGAGTTATTCAAACGTTCGCAGGTTTTAGGTTTAATCAGCAAAAGCTCGTTCACCATAGCCGTTGCCGGTACACATGGCAAAACCACCACATCAACCATGGTGGCACATTTGTTAAAAGCATCGGGTAATGATTGTTCGGCTTTTTTGGGCGGCATATCATCCAACTACCAAACCAACGTGCTGTATGGCAAAAACGATGTAATGGTTGTTGAGGCTGATGAGTACGACCGGTCGTTTTTAACACTGTTCCCGGATGTGGCCATCATCACATCCATGGATGCCGATCATTTGGATATTTATGGCGATCATGAACATTTAACAGAATCGTTTAAGCTATTTGCATCGCAGATAAAAAGCGGCGGTACACTGGTACACAAAAAAGGCCTGCCTTTAGATACCGGCTATACCTATGCCCTGGAAGATGCAACGGCCGATGCACATGCGGCAAACATCCGTATTGAGGGTGGCGACTTTTACTTTGATTTTATCAATGCCGATATCAGTATCCCCGATATAAAAATGGGTATTGCAGGTACGCACAATATCGAAAATGCTGTTGCCGCTATCGAAGCTGTTTTAAGATTGGATATCCCGGCCGAATCAATTAAAGATGCGCTTGGGTCGTTCCGCGGTGTTAAACGCAGGTTTGAGTACATCGTGAAAACACCGGGGCATATTTATATTGACGATTACGCGCATCATCCCGAAGAATTGAGGGCGGCCATATCATCGGTAAAAAGGTTATACCCCGATAAAAAGCTGACCGCCATTTTTCAGCCTCACCTGTACACCCGCACCCGCGATTTTGCCGATGGTTTTGCCGAGGTGCTGAGCATGGTTGATGAGCTGATACTGCTGGATATTTACCCGGCCCGCGAGTTGCCTATTGAAGGGGTTACTTCAGGCATGCTGCTTAACAAAATGTCGTTGATCAATAAACGCATACTAAGTAAACAGGAAGCGTTGGACGCTATTAAAAATGAAAAACCCGAACTGCTGTTAACAGTAGGCGCGGGTGATATAGATACACTGGTACATCCCTTGAAGGAGGTAATGCAGCATGGATAAAAAACTCATTTGGAAGCGCCTTTTAATAGGATTTGCCTGGGTAATTTGCCTGGGTGGCCTTGTGGTGCTTATGGGTTTTATCGAATCGAAAAAAGCATCGGTGGTTTGTACCGCTGTAAAAGTAAACATTCCGGGCAACCAGTATTTTATAGATAAACAGGAGGTTGACCAGATATTACAAGCCAACAGCCATACGCTGTTAGGGCAAAAGCTGGAAAATATTAATATCCAGGACCTGGAAAACAAACTAAGGGCAAATCCATTTATTGAGTTTGCAAAGGTATACACCGAAATGGATGGGGTGTTGATGGTTGAGGTGAGCCAGCGCCAGCCCATATTAAGGGTAATGAACCATTACGATATGGATTTTTATATCGATCAGCATGGGTTAAAAATTCCGCTGTCGTCAAACTTTACCGCAAGGGTATTGGTTGCCAATGGTTATATCGATGAGTTGTTTACCAATCATGTTGATTCATTGCATACACAGCTTGCAAAAGATTTATATAAAACAGCCGATTTTATCCGTAGGGATTCATTGTGGGATGCACAGATAGCGCAGATATATGTGAATACCGACCGCGAGATTGAATTGATACCAAGGGTAGGCAGCCAGCGAATTTTGATAGGTAATGCCGACTCGTTAAATGTAAAACTAAGGAACCTGCAAGCCTTTTATAAACAGGTGCTGCCACACGTGGGCTGGGATAAGTACCGCACCATTAATATTAAATACACCAACCAGGTAATTGGTGTAAAAAACGAACTGACTAAAGCAGATTCGGCTAAAATGAAAGCATTGAAGCTGGACTCGCTTAAAATGAAAAAGGATACATCTCAAATAAAAATGTAATATGGACAAAAGCTCAACACAAGAAAAAAGTTCACCAATTGTAGTAGGATTGGATATCGGGACTACTAAAATATGCGTCATCGTTGGTCGCAGGAGCAAGAATGGGAAGATTGAGGTATTAGGAATTGGTAAAGCAGAATCTGCGGGCGTAACCCGTGGGATGGTTTCAAATATAGATAAAACCGTACAGGGTATTACCCAGGCGGTTGATATTGCCGGCGCGCAATCAAATGTTGATATTAAAGTGGTATTTGTTGGTATCGCAGGTCAGCACATTAAAAGCTTACAGCACCGCGGCTTAATAACCCGCCGCGATTTACAATCGGAGATAAGCCGCAAGGATATTGATAAACTGATTGAAGATATGTACAACCTGGTAATGCCTCCGGGCGAGGATATTATCCATGTGTTGCCGCAGGAATTTACCGTTGATAACGAGCCGGGGATTAAAGATCCTATTGGCATGGCTGGCGTACGTTTGGAAGCCAACTTCCACATCATATCCGGCCAGGTTACGGCTATTAAAAATATTGTAAAATGTGTTAACAAGGCCAACCTGGATAGCCAGGACCTGATACTGGAGCCATTGGCATCTTCTGAATCTGTTTTGAGCGAAGAGGAAAAAGAAGCCGGTGTAGTGTTGGTTGATATTGGCGGTGGTACTACCGATGTGGCCATTTTCCATGAAGGCATAATCCGCCATACCGCCGTTATCCCTTTTGGTGGTAACAGCGTAACCGAAGATATCCGCGAAGGCTGCTCTGTAATGCGCAACATAGCCGAGCAGTTGAAAGTAAGGTTTGGATCGGCCCTGGCAGATGAGAACAAGGAAAACGAGATTGTTTGTGTACCCGGCTTGCGTGGCCGCGAACCAAAAGAGATCAGCGTTAAAAACCTGGCTTACGTGATACAGGCCCGCATGGAAGAAATTGTGGAGCATGTGTATTACGAGATTAAATCATCGGGCTACGAGAAAAAACTGATTGCCGGTATAGTAATTACAGGTGGTGGTGCGCAGCTTAAACACCTGCGTCAATTGGTAGAATTTGTTACCGGTTTAGATTGCCGCGTAGGCTACCCTACCGAGCATTTGGCCAAGAATGAAGTGCTGCCAAAAAATATTTACGAAGAGCTGCAAAGCCCAACGTTTGCTACCGGTATAGGCCTTTTGATAAAAGGTATCCAGAAAACAGAGTACATGAGTGTAGATGTACCGGTTGAAAAAGCACAGAAGCCCAAGTTTGAGGGCAAAGGAAAAGAGGGTGGTTTATTTGACAGGTTGTTAAAGAAAAGCATCACCTTTATTAAGGATGATATAAATGATGAGGACTTTTTGAAATAATTATACACAACGCTTAAGTTTTTCCACATTGTAGACATTTGTGGAAAACTGTTGTTGAAAAAGTATTATTATTACGATGGTAAAATCTAAATAGTGGTTAAATCACATATACCTGAAAACGAAGATTATGCAGTTTGAGATGTTAAAAGAAAAATCGTCAATCATCAAAGTTATTGGTGTTGGCGGTGGTGGCGGCAACGCGGTGAACCATATGTACAGGCAAGGTATTACCGGTGTCGACTTTATAATTTGTAACACAGATGCCCAGGCGCTGGAACTTAGCCCTATACCCAACAAGGTACAATTGGGTGCCAGCCTTACCGAAGGTATGGGTGCCGGTTCGATTCCCGAAGTCGGTAAAAACTCGGCTATCGAAAATATCGACGATATAAAACAAATGCTGGGCGTTAATACCAAAATGCTGTTTATTACCGCAGGTATGGGCGGTGGTACCGGTACAGGTGCAAGCCCTATTATTGCTAAAGCGGCCCGCGAAATGGATATATTAACCGTGGGTATTATAACTACGCCATTCTCTTTTGAAGGTAAACGCCGCAAAATGCAGGCCGATGCCGGGATGGAAGAACTGCGTAAATACGTTGATTCGTTCCTGGTGATCTCGAACGACAGGCTGCGCCAGATTTTTGGTAACCTAACCATGAGCTCGGCTTTTGGCCAGGCAGATGATATATTAACCACAGCTGCAAAAGGCATCGCCGAGATTATAACCTTACCGGGCTATATCAACGTCGACTTTAAAGATGTGCGCACCGTAATGAAAGATAGCGGTGTATGTATCATGGGCAGCAGCAGCGCCGAAGGCGAAGGCCGCGCCTTAAAGGCGGTTGAAGGTGCTTTGGCATCGCCATTATTAAAAGATAATGAGATAGAAGGTGCACGTTACATTTTGCTTAACATCAGCTCGGGCCTTAAAGAGGTTACCATGGATGAAGTGAGCATTATTACCGATTATATACAGGAAGAAGCCGGTTTGGCCGCCGACCTGATTTGGGGTAACTGCGTTGACGAAAACCTGGAAGATAAACTTTCGGTTACCATTATAGCAACAGGTTTCCAAACCCAGGACGAGCGCGCAAAAGAGCAAAACAACAAAAAGATAGTATCAATGTTGGTTCCCGAGAACGCACCGTTGGTAAAACCTGTAAATGAATTCATAAACCCGGTTAAGGCCAACACGCCTGCTCAGCCATATATTAAACACAAAGAGGAGCCTAAGCAAACCGGTTTGTTTGATATGTTTGGAGCCACCGAAAAAAGGGACGACGATGTAGTTAAGTTTAACCTGCACGAAGAGGAGCAGGAAGAAGAAAACGAGCAGGATATGGCTGGATTCACTTTTAAAATGAGTGAGCCTGAAACTTACAGTACGCCTGTACAGGAAGCACGCAAACCCGAGCCTGTGCCAACTCCTGTTCCTGAGCCGGAACCGGTAGCCCTTGCAGGTGCTGATGATAATAAAACAAATGAATCGATAGAGGAGCAGCTGAAAAAATCGCGCGAGCGTATCATGCGCCTTAAAGATTTGAGCATGAAACTACGTACAGGCAACATCCAGGAGCTGGAAAATGTACCTGCTTACAAACGTAAAGAAGTTGCCCTGCAGGATACCCCAAAATCTGACGAAAGCGCCATTTCCCGTTTCAGCCTGATGCCCGATAACGAAGGCAACACCGAGATAAGGAGAAATAACTCGTTTTTGCATGATAATGCAGATTAGTATCAAGTAGTTGGAATCAAGTAGCAAGATAAAAACGCCGCTATAGAGTATTTACTTTATGGCGGCGTTTTCTTTTTAATATAGTTAAAAAAACTGTTGGCTTTGTCATGATGCCAGCGCCGCTGCATTTGCAGCTGCCAGCCCTGCCTGAAGCGATTGTAGGTTGATTTGTGCTTTATTTAATTGGGCCTGGGCTAGGTTTAGCTGGTTTGTAACTATTGTAAGTGCGTTAAAAGTACGGTCGTACTGCAGGCAACTGTCGTTGTACACTTCATGAAGTAGCGATGGTAAGCTTTGTAATTGCGTAACGGAAACGGAATCAGCGAAATGTTTCGCCTTGGCAGACACCAGTGTCATAGCTGCCAAACTTTCTGTATTGCTCGCCTGCGCTGCAAACGATGTTGTTAATGCTACAAGTGTTAGCGAAATCGCGTTATTGGCATTATTACCCGCCGTGCCCACCATTGTAATTAAATCATCCGATACAAGTGGATTTATGGCTTTTCTCCTGATGATTAAAGCAGATAGCTTATTAACTATCTCCGCGGAATATATGAGTCGGTCAATTAACGTTTTTATCCCTGTAGCTATCTTATCGGTACAAGTGTTTGCAGTCTGCGTTTCTGCCATAGCTATAGCAGAATTGGCCTTTAGTTCAATAACTTTTTGTACAAGCTCATCGACAAGGTTCCGATTGTTTAAGCTCGCGACTTTGTTGTTATCAGCAATACTTAACAATGTTTGTATATTAGCCTGCTTGGCAGCAACTGAATTTACTATTGCTTGGTGGGTATCAACTGCTAATTGAGCATCAAGTACCTGGCTTGTAAGTGAGTCTAATTCTGCTTTTTTCGCTTCGGTAACGCCGTGACTTTTTTGCGAATGAGGGCTTAAATGTATTTTCATCTTTTTTCTTAACGTTAATTATGGCTTGCCAAATACTTAAAGCTTGCTGTGGTATAAAAGTCTGACAGTGTTGGCTTATACCAGGCTTGCTTCTCTGCTTCCCCTCCGCTGTAAACGGCCAATATTGCCGGCACGTACTCATTGTTAATAATTAACCGGTTTCCAAAGTTGTCGGTAGTGGCGGGTGTAATAGCCGTGTTGTAGGTAATTGTTTCATTTGTTGCGCCGGTAGCAGGAACTGCCACGCCGTAGTTGCCGGATGCAATAGCCTCCGCGAGCACATCGTTAAATATAAAGCCGAACGTGTTCTTTTTCAATTTTTCATTCCCGGCTTTTTTTACAGTTAAAAATATGCAGCGATACTCTACAGCTAAGCCGGGTGTATTGGCCGGCAGCGAAAATTTTACTGCTTGCGATATTTGCAGATCGGCAGCGTTTTCAATAATGTTTGAATTATTATCTTCAACCCATATGCTGCTGTTTTCCGGTGTATTTAAAGGGATGGAATATGCAAACGGAGCGGATGGAGCCGAAAGAAAATCATCGAAAGCATTCAGCTCCTTTTTATATCTATCTGTGAATATGGCAAATATAAAGGCAACGTATTGGTTGCCGGGAATGATGGCTTCATCGTCGGCATCCCAGGCCGTTCCTGTACTTATTTGCTGGCTAAGCACTTTATCACTTACAGATTCGGTAACTGCGACACAGCATCGTGCGTTAATAGCGTGCAGTTGTTGAGCCTGAATAATATTAAAAGCTATGGCCTTACTAGTTTTAACCAATAAAATAAAGTACGCTTTAATGGGATTTACGTTGGCTACGTCGTGTTTAAATGGGTTATGCAGGGGAGTGAACGAGATACTGAAATATCCTCCCGGCACATTATTTACCACTACATTTAAATTAAGATTGAGGGTGTTGTTAGTGCTTGTGTAGGCTGCTAACGCTGCTGTTACACTGGTTTCAATATCGGTGTAATTGCCTTCGGCAGTATTCTCCCTGATATCCACTGCAGTTAGACTATCACTGACAGCGTTAACTATTTGTAGGGCAGCATCAAAGTGGGCAGATACTATTTTAAACAAATTACCTGCTGATAAATTTGCATTTTTTGCATCATCGTAAACTGTGGCTGCGGAAACTTCGGCTATTTTCATTGATGCCTCCATGGCATCCTCAGCTAATTGTTCTGCACCATAAGCGGTTTCATTCAACAGCTCGCGCATTTTTTTTGCCAACTCGTATATTTCTGAATCAAAGTCTGCAGCGCTTACAATACTGAAAATCGATCCCGCATCGCTTGCGAGCCTGATAATGGCATTGGCCGCTACTTGTATATTTGCGGCGGCAACCGCCCCGTTTGTAACCGCCTGTTTTACATATTGATTTGCCTGATCGGCACTTGTCAACACATTGGCCGATAAGTTAGTTGCATTATTAGCCAGCTGTTTTATAGGTATATGGTGTGTCGCTAACTGGCTTTTAGCATATACCAGATTTTGCGTGGCTGCAATTTTTGCCCCTTGCGTATAATATAACGTAAACATGGAAGCGGTATGCTGTGCTTTAAGCGTTTTTAATGTCAGGGCCTGGGTTTGCAAAACAGCGCAAACTGCGCTATTTAAATTTTGGTTGTACGGATTCATATTAACTAATTGGCTCAGGGTTTATGCAGAAAGAACGGTAAATTTGCTATTGATGATTAATTGATATAAATGTATCAATTAGTATCAAGTAGTAAGTCGCATGTATCAAGATAAAAATCGCAAAGCCGTTATAAGTAATAGCCCATTCTTACTATCGGCTTTTTTGGTTAAATGAAAATCTACTTTGATGCCTCGATGTCATTAACTTGGTGCCAGGAAAAAATCTTACTACTTGATACTTACTACTTGATACCTCTACCCAGTTATAAGCTATTCTAAAAAGTTATAGCTATTGTATCGGCTTCTATTTACAGCTATATTTGCATATTATTCACGATTAACGGTAAATTATTTTGGATTTATTTGATAAAATAACAAAAAGCTTGGGCGGGCCGCTGGGTCAGCACCAAAAATGGTCACATGGTTATTTTTCATTTCCCAAACTGGAAGGGGAAATTGGGCCGCATATGCAGTTCAATGGGAAAGAGCATTTGGTTTGGAGCCTTAATAACTACCTTGGCCTGGCCAATCATCCCGAAGTAAGGGAAGCTGATGCCAAAGCCGCTGCCGATTACGGCATGGCCTACCCTATGGGAGCCCGTATGATGTCGGGTAACTCCATTCACCACGAAGAATTGGAGAATAACCTGGCGGCGTTTGTAGGTAAAGAAGCCGCGTTTTTATTGAACTATGGTTACCAGGGAATGGTATCTATTATAGATAGCCTGGTTGACAGGAACGATGTTATAGTTTATGATGCCGAATCGCATGCCTGTATTATTGATGGCGTTCGTTTGCATATGGGCAAACGTTTTGTTTACCAGCATAATGATATTGAAAGTTGCAGAAAGCAACTGGAGCGTGCTACCAAACTAACCGAGCAAACCGGCGGTGGTATTTTGTTGATTACCGAAGGTGTTTTTGGTATGTCGGGTGCGCAAGGTAAACTGAAAGAAGTAGTAGATCTGAAAAAAGAGTTCAATTTTCGTTTATTAGTTGATGACGCGCACGGTTTTGGTACCATGGGTAAAACCGGCGCAGGTACGCACGAGGAGCAGGATGTTATTGAAGGTGTGGATGTATACTTTGCCACCTTTGCCAAATCAATGGCAGGTATAGGCGCTTTTGTTGCGGCTGATGAGCAAATAGTACACTTTCTACGTTACAACATGCGCTCGCAGACGTTTGCCAAGGCCTTGCCGATGCCAATGGTGCTAGGCTTAAAAAAACGTTTTGAACTGTTGGTATCGCAGCCTGAACTACGCGAAAAACTCTGGACTGTAGCAACAACACTGCAAAATGGCTTAAAAGAACGCGGCTTTAACCTGGGCGTTACCAATACCATGGTTACCCCCGTATTTTTAGAGGGCGACCTTTACGAAGCCACCAGCCTTACCCGCGACCTGCGCGAAAACTATGGCATCTTCTGCTCAATAGTAATTTACCCGGTTATCCCTAAAGGATTAATATTATTAAGGCTTATCCCAACTGCCGTACACACCTTAGAAGATGTAGAGCGCACCCTAAACGCCTACAGCGAAATGGGCGAAAAACTAAAAGCCGGATATTATAAAGAGAACAAGCTGGAGATAGCATAATCTTGAATTTGAAGATTTAAAAATTTGAGGATTTGAAAATGAAATCCTCAAATGTAATATGAGTTAGAAGGCTTCAGTGATGAGGCCTTTTTTATTACGCCAATAATTAGTGGTCACCAGGCATTCATCTTCAAATTTTCAAATCCTCAAATCAAAAGCTTAGTGCTTAAAAAACGTCAGATACACCTGTTTTACAATATGATAGGCTGCAAACGCGAAAAATAGTATGGCAATGCCTGTATTGATTAACCGGTTGCTAAGGGCAAATTTGCTTTGCATGTACCGGGCAAACTCCGCATACAAAAAGAGGCATAAAAAAGCACCAGCTGCCGAGCCAATACTAAATATCACCAAAGCAACTTTGCCGGTAAGGATCCATTCATGTGTAATAAGGTAGGTGCCGGTTATCATCCAAAACGGCACCTGTACAGGGTTTAAAAAACCCAACAAAATGCCATACTTAATACTATCATGTTCCGACTTGCGGGGTTCTGGTGGTTTTTTACGGTTGGCCCAGGTAATTGCCCCCATAACAGCAAATAAAACAACCATTATCCAGTCTATAATTACGCTTAAATGCATCTGGCTTGACAGCCAGTTGGCAGCGTGCATAATAAAGTACGTAAAAAAAAATTCTACACACGAGAAAGCTATAATAAAGCGCATGGCTTCTTTCATGCCGCGGTTTATAGTAAGTTGCAAAAGTGCCAGGTTGATGTTACCGGGCGGGATGTAACCAATAAAATTGGCGATAAGCCCGATAAAAAAGGTAAGAAATATCATTGGCACAAAGATAGGGTGTAGATGTGCAGATGTGCAAATTATAGATGTGCAGATTTCAGATGTGCAGATTTCAAATGTGCAAATTTTAATTTGATCTTTGCAAATCAATTTTTTCATCTGCACACCTGCACATCTGAAATCTGCACATCTAATCCATCCATCTTCCGTACATTTGCACATCGATAATCTGCACATCTAAAACAATGTCAACTGATAAAATAGTTTCCCTACTTCCATCCGCTACCGAAATAATATGTGCCCTGGGGCTTCAGGATAACCTGGTGGGCCGATCGCACGAATGCGATTATCCTGAATTTGTAAAACAGCTGCCGGTTTGTACCGGGGCTAATTTCCCGGATGGATTAAGCAGTGCCGCTATTGATGTAAAGGTGAAAGAATTACTGGCCGATGCCTTATCCGTTTACACCGTTAAACGCGAAGTGATTAAACAACTGGCCCCTGATGTAGTAATTACGCAGGATCAGTGCGAGGTTTGCGCCGTATCATTGGCCGATGTTGAACTTGCTTTGGATAATTATCTTGATAAAAAAGCCCGGATAATTTCTTTGCGCCCAAACAGCCTCGGCGATATTTTTAACGATATAGCCACTATTGCCGATGCCCTGGGCGTACCACAGGCAGGCGCCGAACTGCTGGAACTGTTAAATGAGCGGGTAGATATTATTAAACATAAATTGAAATTTGCCGATAGCAAGCCTACTCTGGCCTGTATTGAATGGCTTGAACCTATGATGGTATCCGGTAACTGGGTGCCCGGCCTTGTTAGTATTGCCGGCGGTACCCCCGTATTGGCACAGGACGGAAAGCATTCGCCCTACGTAAGCTGGGACGATATCCGGCTACAGAACCCCGAAATAATAGTAGTGATGCCCTGCGGCTTTTCGATAGAGCGTACTTTAAAAGAGATTGATGTTTTAATGCAGTTACCGGGCTTTGACGATTTGAAGGCCGTAAAAAACAATCAATTGTACATAGCCGATGGCAACCAGTATTTTAACCGCCCTGGCCCACGGATTGTGGACTCTATTGAAATCCTGGCCGAAATCATCCGCCCAAAACAATTTGCTTTTGGGTACGAGGGCGAAGGGTGGATTAAGTTTGGGGTATAGGCTGTCGGATTTATTTTAAAGTGTTGCACATTTTAATCAATGACTTTGATAGTGGAGGTGTACCACCGTGTACCAGGGTATTTTACCTGTACCGGTACACACAGCATAAAGTTTGCGAAGGTTTTGAAAAATACAGAGATAATAATATTTCAACTTATTAAAATTATTTAAAAAGTTGCCTATATTTAGCTGCCCTTTATTATCTAACATAATCCTACTATGCGCAAAATCTTTATCCTGATGCTGTTTGCAGCATTTTTTATGAGTACAGCTTTCAAAACTACGGATGGCGTAAAATTTAATGCCGCCGACCTGCGCATCAGTTGGGAGGTGATAGATAACAATTATCAGAATAAAAATGAAGCGCTAACCGTACTGGTAATTACCAATAGTGGTAAAACCGTCTTACCGGCCGGCGGGTGGAAGTTTTACTTTAACTCGGGACGTGGTTTTACCGAGAGCGCGGTAAGCGGTAACGCCAAAATAAACCAGGTAAACGGCGATTTATACAGCATTACCCCAACGGCTGGTTTTAAAGATTTAAAACCAGGCGAATCGGCCCGGATAGAATACGTAAACGACGACCCTGTGGTAAACGTTACCGATGCTCCCGAAGGTATATATATGGTCTGGGATGAGCAGCCCGAACAAGGCTACAGTATTGGCTCTTTTGATATCAAGCCATACAAACCAAGCTACGCAGGCCTGGTTACTCCCGAAATTGTTTACGACAGGAATAAAACGGTTACCGATATTCCTGCCGATCAATTGCCTAAAATATTGCCTACGCCGGTAAGCTATACCGAAACCGGTGGTACGTTTACCGTTGACGGAAGAACGTCGGTTGTTGCCGATGGCGCCTTTGCCAAAGAAGCAGCTTACCTGGCCAACAGCTTTAGTAAAATATTGGGCAGGCCGTTAACTGTTTCGGCAGGCGCAGCGGGTACAGTTATCGCATTAAAAAAAGTTGATGGCATTGCTCCCGAAGGATATGAACTTAAGGTAAGTGCACAAGGTGTTGTCATTAACGCCTCTACAGCTGCCGGTGCCTTTTATGGCATCCAGTCGTTAACAAACCTGGTTTCGCCCGCTGCATGGGTTAAAACCGAAAGGAGTATTAAAATTCCTTGTGTGGATGTAAAGGATGCTCCCCGTTTTGCCCACCGCGCCGTGATGCTGGATGTGGCCCGCAACTTTCAAACACAGAAACAGGTTATTAAATTGATTGAGGCCATGAGCCTTTATAAGCTAAATGTTTTGCACCTGCATTTAACGGATGATGAAGGCTGGCGAGTTGAAATCCCATCATTGCCCGAACTTACTTCGGTTGGTTCAAAACGCGGGCATACGCTGGATAGTAAAAATCATCTGCCTGCATCCCATGGTTCGGGACCTGATGTAAATAATCCATACGGTTCGGGTTTTTATACTAAGGCGGAGTACATTGAAATATTAAAATACGCTACCGATAGGCACATCATCGTAATCCCCGAGATTGAAACACCCGGCCATGCCCGTGCATCTATCAAAGCCATGGATGCCCGCTATGACCGCCTGGTGACCGAAGGCAAAAAAGACGAAGCCGCCAAATATTTACTGCGCGATTTGGACGATAAATCCGAATACCGGTCTGTACAATATTGGAATGATAACGTGATCAACGTATCCTTGCCATCAACCTATACTTTTGTTGAAAGGGTTGTTGATGATTTGATAGCCATTTACAAAGAAGCCGGTGCGCCATTGCCCGGTATTCACTTTGGCGGCGATGAAGTGCCACCTCATGTTTGGGAAAAATCGCCGGCCTACCTGGCTCTAAAGGTCAGCCACCCCGAAATTCAAAACACAGGCGATTTATGGTATTATTTTTACGGCCGGGTAAACCAGATACTAAAAGTCAAAGGAATTCACCTGGCGGGATGGGAAGAGATGGCCCTGCGCAAAACAAAGATAGATGGTAACGACACCTATGTGCCCAATCCCGATTTTACCGGCGAGCACCTGCAGGCCGATGTATGGAACAACGTGTTAGGTGGCGGACAGGAAGACCTGGCCTACAAACTGGCCAATGGCGGCTACAAGGTGGTGCTTACCTGTGTTACCAACTTGTACTTTGATATGGCCAACTACAAATCATTTGATGAACCAGGCTACTATTGGGGCGCGTTTTTAGGTATCGATAAATTTTACTCCTTTATCCCATATGATTATTTTAAGAATGCAGATGTTGACAAGAACGGGGCACCCATAAATCAAAATATATTTTTAGGCAAGCAACGCCTTACCGATTATGGTAAATCCAACATTATTGGTTTACAGGGCGCGCTATGGGCCGAAACAGTTAAAGGGCCCGAGCGTATGGATTACATGATATTCCCCCGCCTGTTTGGCCTGGCCGAGCGCGCCTGGGCGACAGACCCGGCCTGGGCTACCGAAAAAGACCCCATAAAAGCAAAGCAAGAGTACGATTTAGCGTGGTCGACATTTTTGAATGTATTGGGTAAACGGGAGTTACCCCGCCTAAGTTATTATAATGGCGGCTATAATTACCGCGTGCCTAAGCCAGGCATCAGCTTGCAGGATGGTAAGTACGCCAGCAATATCGAATTTCCGGGCCTAACCATCCGTTACACCACCAACGGTAAAGACCCTGATGCTAACAGCAAAGTATATACTGCACCGGTTGATTATAAAGGAGGCGAAATTAAATTCCGCGCCTTTGACCCAAAAGGCAGGGGAGGTAACATAGCAACAGGCGGTGAGGCGACAGAAGGAAAAAAACAAGGATCGACGTTGTAAGTCGAAAGTCCGAAGCCCTGAGTCGAAAGTCAAAATAAAAACAAAAAAAATCCGCAGATCAAACAATTGACTGCGGATTTTTTTTGCCACTAATGACTAAACCGCAGGATACCTTCTTCTTAAAAGAGCATAAAATTTCTCGGCTGTGGCAGCTTTGCTTTCCCAGTTGTTTTTGGCAACGTAATTGGTTTTCAGGAAGCGCTCGGCCTCTTCGTAAGTGTTAAAGCGGTTTACTATTTCAATCGCTTCGCTGTAGGCCAGGCTGTAACCGTTAAATAAGTCTTTAATATAAAGTAATTTATCGTTCAGGTTTATGGCCGATTTCAGGTCGGTAACAGGCAATGCATTTACATGTGCCGATAAACCGTTGTCCCGTTCGGTTTTCTGGGCCGACATCTTTTGGTTAAAGGTGAGGATTTCTTCTTTAGCTGTTTCAGTTTTAGCCACCATCGGTTTAAACAATTCGGGCTGTGGCGCAGGTGCCGGTTTTTCAACGGGGGGAGCACTTACTACTATCGGTTCTTCAATCTGCGTTACGGGTTCGGCATCTTTAAAATCCGCTTCAGATTCTTCGGCCTCATCCAAAACTAATTCTTGTTTTAATATTTCGGGCTGTTCTGCTTCAAATGAATCTATGGTGTTATCCGCTTCGGTGTCGATAAACCCGATCGGTTCATCGTTAGCGGCAGTAGGCAATTCTATTTCGGGTTTTACCGGATTATAAGGCACGTGAACAGGCGTTTCGGCTTCTTTACTTAATTCCAGCCTATTTTCAACTACCGGTTTTTGCTGAACTACAGGCTCAAAAAAGCGGCGCTCATGCAAGGGCTCTGGTCTTGATGCCGGTGTTGTTGTAACCGCCGGCCTGGGTTTTTCAATTACTGGTTCCGGCTTAATGGCAACAGGCTCCGGTTTCTCGGCCGGTGTGGTTTTGCGCTCATGTATTTTGCGCAATATTTCGGCATGATCTTTTAAAAAATGGGCATTGGCTACAAAAAGCTCCAGTTCAAGTTCATTCAAATCGCTGCTTTCGGCTTTCAGGTAATCATATTGGTCATTAAGCTCCTGTAAAATACCACCAATCTTTTTAAAAATATCCATTTGCTTCATGGCTTCAATGTTGGGAAAATGCTTACCAAAAATAGGATAAAATTCTGATATTTGGCGCCGTGCTATACTATACACGTTGTATGCTGTAGTTACAATATGAATATCAGTTGCTTTGTTTTACATCTTCCTTTTTTTCTTTTCGGGTTAAGGAGTCAAGAATCTAACATCAAATTTGGCAATTACACCAGGTTTTTGAAATTTAGAGTTTGGGATTTAGGATTTAGAGCTTGGTTTTTAGAATTTAGAGTTTAGGATTAGAATTTATTTAAAGAATGGTTTACCACGAAGATGTTTTCAGGCGTAAAAGCGAATCAGGTGGCAGTATTGAACTGGTATGCGGATCTATGTTTTCGGGTAAAACCGAAGAACTTATCCGTAGGTTAAACCGTGCGCGCATCGCTAAACTAAAAGTGGAGATATTTAGCCCTAAATCAGATACGCGTTACAGCGAAGATGCCATCGTTTCGCACAATGCCAACAGGTTTAGCTCAACACCGGTTGATAGTGCTTCGGCTATATTATTGCTCACCAATG
The DNA here is from genome assembly GCF_056401935.1 of Mucilaginibacter sp. P4_D1. Lineage (NCBI taxonomy): Bacteria > Pseudomonadati > Bacteroidota > Sphingobacteriia > Sphingobacteriales > Sphingobacteriaceae > Mucilaginibacter > Mucilaginibacter sp. P4_D1. Next base: position 95,004 of record NZ_JBFUIJ010000006.1, on the reverse strand, counting down.
ATGCCCACGTGATAGGAGTAGACGAAGCTCAATTTTTTGATGATCAGTTGCCCGAAGTATGTACCATACTGGCTAACCGGGGGATTCGTGTAATAGTTGCCGGGTTAGACATGGATTTTAAGGGCCGCCCTTTTGGCCCTATGCCAGCCATTATGGCCATTGCCGAATCGGTTACCAAGCTGCATGCCGTTTGCGTGCAGTGCGGCAACCCAGCTATGTATTCCTATCGCCTTGTACCCGATAATGCCCGCATCCTGTTGGGCGAGAAAGAAAGCTACGAACCCCGCTGCCGCATTTGCTATAATAGCTAAGGTAATAGCCGAAAATATTTTCCTGTATCAGCTTAATTGCCAAAACAAAAAGTGGTCTGTTTGTTATTATAACACCGGACCTGTTTAATTTTAAAATGAATTATAGGAAATTTTTATAATTTTTAATTAAAGTTAACTATATTCGGTATTAACTATCAATACCTTATGGCTAAGAAAATTTTAGTGATCGAAGATGATAAAGACATCAGGGATACTATAGTGTACGTTCTGGAAGAGGAGGGTTACGAAGTTGTAGCCTCGGACAATGCCCGGATATTAAAAAAGCTTTTAGAAATAAACCCTGACCTTATCTTGCTGGATAACTGGCTTACCGACTGGAAAAGCGATGCCAGCGGCCAGGAAATAAGCAAAGGACTTAAAAGCGACCCAACCACAAGCCATATACCGGTTGTCATGATATCGGCCGTAAACAATATTGAAGAAATTACCAAAGCCGGAAGCGCCAACGGTTATTTGAAAAAACCATTCGATTTAACCGAGCTAACCGGAATAGTGAAAAAGTATTTAGAATAATTTGTAAAACGTTTAAACAAAAAGGCCTTCCAGATAATCCCGGAAGGCCTTTTTTATTTACAGCTTAATCCCAAAGCCTACATTAAATATTCGGCCATCTGCCGGTAAAATACCCGGCCCGGGGTACATGTTAATACGCCGGGTATAATATTGGGCATTAAAAAGGTTATTGATACCGGCGCTGATGTGGTAGTTTTTCATGAAGCAGTAGTTGAATGCCCAGTCGGCCACATGATAAGCGGGTACTATTCCTGTAGCGCCGGTCGAGTTGAATACCGTATTATTGGCGTCGCTGTAGCTTTTGCTGGTATAGCTCAAYTGCAGGGTGCTGCTCACCGGCCCGCTTAAAAAGGTGAGGCCGGTACGGTTTATCCAATCGGGCACATTTTCAAGGTGGTTGCCCACCAGGCTAATATTTTTACCTGCCTGGTTAATTGCCCCGGTGATGTAGCGACCGTGTGTATAAGCCAGCGAGTTGAACAAGCGGATATCGCTGCCGGCACGGGTATCAAACGAGCGGAGTAATGATACTTCGGTATAAGCCTCGACCCCCTTGGCCACGCCATTGCCAATATTAGTTAAATACAAATGGCTTACATTTTGAGCGTCGGTTTGGGTGAGCGTGCCTGCCCGGTTGTTGTAGCGCACATAAAAACCATTGATGTCATAACTAAATATGGTGCCGATGTTGCCGCGGTAACCCATATCTATATCATATCCCCGGCTATCTTTAATGTTAGGGTCAATAACTGTCAGGTTATCGGCAGGAGTAACGGCTGCATACAGGTAGGGGCGGTAAGCCTGCGAAATATTGCCGTACAACTGGCTGCCATTGCCGAACTGGTACTGTAACCCTGTGCCAAACAGCGGGAAGCTGCGGTTCCCTTTGTAGCCAATGGGGAAGGTAGCATTACTGATAACGCCCGAGGTGGTTGATTTGATAACCTCGTACCGTACTCCTGGCGTTACCGTAAATTGTGGCGTAACCTGGAAAATATTCTCGGCGAAGGCTGCATAGTTGATGGAGTGCAGCCTTAAATCTATTCCGTAAGGTTTAACCAGTGTTAAATCAAAATCGGAGGCGATGGTACCTACTCCTTTTTGCTTGCGTTTGGTGGTTTCTTCAAAATATCTTACCCCGGTGGTAAAGGTACTTTTAAGGTAGCCCAATTTGTAGGTATGCAGTAAACGCGCTTCGGTGGTAAAGCCTGCATAATAATCCCTGTCTACCTGGCGTGGGTTAAAAGTTTTCAGGCTGGTGTTAACGGTGTCTTTAATGTTAGGTGTATTGATAAACTGCACGCTGTTACGCTGGCCAAATACCACATGCGATGTAATCTCTAACCGGGTATTGCTGTTAAACGCGTAATTGAATAACAATGCCGGGATATTAATTTCGGGGTTGAAAAAGTTTCTTGCCCTGAATGACTGCCGGTTATCAGCCGCAAATTGAGCATCTGTTAAGCCGCCCGCTATTTGCTGCACATAATCTGATCGTGAAAACTGCAATGCTATGCTGCCTTTGCTATTAAACTGGTATTTGATATTGGCATAGTACGAGTGGTAAGCAAAAGCCGCGTTAGGCCGCCAGCCATCGCCCCGGCGGGTGGAGTAAAACGCGTAGTAGCTTAGTTTGCCAACTTTACCGCCAACGGCGTTGTATGAGTTGAAAAAATTATTTGAACCGGCGGTTTGTTCGCTTTCGAAGCCAAAAACCTTGGTGCTGTCGCCCTCTTTAATTTTGTAGTTTACCATGCCGCCAAACTGGGGCCCAAACTGTAAAGCGGCCGAGCCCCGTACAAACTGTACCTCGCCAATGGCCTGGAAGGGTACGTTATAATGGTTTTCCGGGTACCCAAACGCGTCGGAGTTGGTATTGTATCCGTTTTGCCGCATGTTCATCTCGATAGACCGGTGCGGATCGGTACCCCGGTTGCCTATGTTCAATTGCAAACCGGCGCCATCCATTTCCCAAACATTTAGGCCAGGTACTTTGGCAAACAGCATTCGGGCAGTATTATTGGCCAGGTTTGTTTTGCCGGCATCGGGATAAATTAAATGGGTGCGTTTGCCGGCGAAAATATAAGTGCCCTGTACATTGGGCAGGTATTTTGCCCTGCTTTCTTTAATTATCACACTATCCAGGTGCAGCGTATCTTTAGTGCTTTTTTGCGCATGGGCATAGCCGGATGCCACGATGATTAGTATAAATGGTGTTATTTTATAAAAATTATTCATGAGTTTAAATTGATGATATATGCACATAACCAGCCCACGGGTAAAATACCCAGGCCTGTTATGCAGCTATTAATGTTGTTATTGATAAATAATATATTGCTTACTAACTTATAAGCTCGGGCGGCCGGGCACTAACCGAAATTAATGGTGGATTTATCTTGATGAAAATAACCCCGCGAGGCTTTTTAACCGCCGATACACCGGGCGTAAACCTATAGGCTATTATCGGGTGATTATATTTATTATCCACCCCGGTTCTTTTGCCCGACGATTCGTGCGCTTTTTTGCTCACCGGGATATCGCTCAGTTGCCTGGCATAAATCACATTCTGGCTTAGCAGTTTGGTGGTTTGGTAATTGGGTATACATTGCACAAATACGGTATCGCGCGTTACTTTAAGTTTCACATAGTTATAAGCAACACCCTCCAGTTGAATTTGCCCCGATACCCTGATGTATGATTTCCAATTGCTGATACCAGGCAGGTGCTGCGGAATTTTTATTTCGATGAGGTTTGCGGTATCATACCTGCCTTTGCTTATCTGTTCGCTGGCAAACTTATCCGAGCGATAAACCAGGTATTGGCTCAGCAGCATGTATCCCCCTAAATTAAAAAGGTGGGCAATGAGTAATACGATGGCAAACGCTCTTTTCAAGAATGATTCTAAATAAGGGCAATGCTAAGCATAATTTTTTTGATTTATAGGTTTAATTTGAAAATATTCATGTTGCTCCGCATCTGGCTCCATTAAAGTTTGCAGGCAACCGTTCTGCTGCGTAGCTTCCTTGCCGCGAAATTCGGTTGTTTGAAAGTGATAGCGCCTATTGTTTCTTAAAACCTAATTATATACTTTTGTAAACGCCTGGTTTTCATAGCATAACCTCAGATGCTGTTTTTGAGAAATTTATTTTGGGTGTTGTTATACTTAAAATAGAAAATTCAGGTTACTTTTATACGGCCAATTTTATAAACACAAAATATATGATAATCAAAAATGTTTACTTTTTGCTGGTCACCTTTTTGGTGATTGGATCTACTTCATGCAAGAAGCCTTCTTCCGGAGATAATTCCGGGAACGTTCCCGGAGATACCACGACGGTGGTTACAGGTGGTAAAGCGTTGCCCTCGGGCGCTGTTGACGGGGTTACTTACATCAACTCGGGCAAGTCGGTTATTTTAAATTTGTACGCGCCATCAAAAACATCGGTAAGCGTTATAGGCGATTTCAATAACTGGACGGCCGATGCCAAGTATGCCATGAACCATACGCCCGATGGCAAAAACTGGTGGATACAGATTGATAACCTTGATGCCAATACTGAATATGCCTACCAGTACCTGATTGACGGCACACTTAAGATAGCCGATCCGTACACCCAAAAAGTATTGGACCCTGCCAATGACAGCTATATAGAGGCAACTACCTATCCTGGTTTAAAAGCTTACCCAAGCGGCAAAACAACCGGAAATGTAAGCGTGCTGCAGGCAAACCAGCCTGCTTATAGCTGGAAGGTACCAACCTTTGTACGCCCTGAGAAAAAGAACCTGGTGATATATGAACTGCTTGTGCGCGATTTTGTTACCAATCACAATTATCAAACCTTAAAAGATTCATTAAACTACCTGCAAAAACTTGGTGTAAATGCCATTGAGCTGATGCCTATAAATGAATTTGAAGGCAACCTTTCATGGGGATATAACCCTTCATTTTACTTTGCGCCCGATAAATATTATGGCACTAAGAATGCTTTAAAAGCATTTATCGACGAATGCCACTCCAGGGGGATTGCGGTTATTCAGGATATGGTGTTAAATCATTCGTTCGGTCAGTCGCCAATGGTGCAAATGTATTTTAATACCGCCGCGGGCAAGCCGGCGGCAAATAACCCCTGGTACAATGTTGATCCTACGCACCCGTACAATGTAGGCTACCAGTTTAACCACGAAAGCGCTGCTACCAAATACTTTGTAAAAAATGTGCTCAAATTCTGGATGCAGGAGTATAAGATAGATGGTTTCCGGTTTGATCTTTCCAAGGGCTTCACGCAGGTAAATTATGGTACCAGCGATGCCGCGGTAGGTCCCTGGGGGCAGTATGATGCCAGCCGCGTTGCCATCTGGAAGGATTACAACAATTACATCAAAAGTATCGACAATAATAACTTTTATGTAATACTGGAGCATTTTGCAGCCAACCAGGAAGAAAAAGAACTATCCGGCGAGGGCATGATGCTTTGGAACAACCTGAATTATGCAGCCAACCAGGCTACCATGGGCTACATTACCGGCTGGGATTTTAAAGGGATATTTTACGATCAGCATACCTTTACCCTGCCATACCAACTGGTGGGTTATTTTGAAAGCCATGACGAGGAGCGCCTGATGTTTAAAAATGAAAGCTACGGAAACGCATCGGGTGGTTATAATGTCAAGGATATTACAACCGGCCTGAAACGCGAAGAAATGGCGGCGGCATTCCTGTTCTCGGTACCGGGCCCTAAAATGTTATGGCAGTTTGGCGAGTTGGGTTACGATAAATCTATCGACCTGAACGGCCGCACAGGTAATAAACCTATTTTGTGGAACTATTTTGCAGATGCGCAGCGGGTGCAGCTATATAAAGTTTATTCGGCAATGATTAACCTGCATAAAAAGAACGCGGTATTTGCATCAACAAATTATGTGTACGATTTATCAGGTTATATTAAAAGCATCCAGTTAAAAGATGCCAGCGCCAATGTGGAAGTAGTAGGAAACTTTGATGTGGTAACGCAAACTGCCAACATTACCTTCCCGTCGACCGGTACTTATACCGATGCATTAACGGGGGCAACACTAAATGTTACCTCGGCAACCATGTCGGTAACACTTGCGCCAGGCGAGTATCATGTGTACAGCAGCGCCGCTTTAACACACTAATAACAGGCTAACATGCTAATAATAAAGGCCCCGCGGTAACCCCGGGGCCTTTGTTATTTAAAGTTTTTTTATGTGGTAAAACTTTAATTGCCTTATTTATAACAGATTGTTAATTATTTAACTGTACATTCGCCTAATTAAATAAAAATATAATGCAAGGAACAGTAAAATTTTTCAATGAAAGCAAAGGATTCGGATTTATCGTACCAACAAATGGTGGTGCCGAAGTTTTTGTACATGCCTCAGGCCTTATCGACACTATCCGTGAAAACGATAGCGTTACCTACGATGTAGAACAAGGTAAAAAAGGCTTAAATGCGGTAAATGTAAAAGTAGGTTAATAAATAAACTATTATTATAATCGTACAAGCATCTGTTCTTAAAGGGCAGATGCTTTTTTTGTGGGGTAAAGTTTTGTATCAAAAAAAAGCTGTCATGCTGAGGAACGAAGCATCTATTCGCGAACTGTGCCAGACCAATATTGCACGGCGTGCAGATGCTTCGTTCCTCAGCATGACAGGAGGGGGAATTGTGGCACAAAAAAACGCGAATAATTTTCATCATCCGCGTTTCTTATAATCTGTAAGATCGTTTCTTAGTTCAAATACGATTGTAAAAGATTTGATTTTGAGTTGTGGCGTAAACGCATCAACGCTTTATCTTTTAACTGGCGTACACGCTCGCGGGTAAGGTTAAATTTCTCGCCAATTTCTTCTAACGAATGGGCAGCATAACCACCTAAACCAAAGAAAAGGATAATAACCTCACGGTCGCGTTCGGCAAGGATACCTAATGAGCGCTTGATCTCTTGTGACAATGAATCCATCATCAGTTCGGTATCGGTTGCTGCATCGGTGCTTTGCAAAACATCAAGCAAGGTATTTTCTTCGCCCTGTATAAACGGAGCGTCCATAGATACCTGGCGGCCTGCATTGCTTAATGAATCGGCAATTTTATCAACAGATATTTCAAGATCCTCGGCCAGTTCTTCTGGGGTTGGTTGTCTTTCAAATTCCTGCTCTAATTTTGAAGCTGCTTTATGAATTTTGCTTAATGAACCAATTTGGTTCAAAGGTAAACGCACAATACGTGACTGCTCGGCAACGGCAGATAATATAGACTGGCGAATCCACCATACTGCGTATGAAATGAATTTAAAGCCTTTTGTTTCGTCAAAACGTTTAGCCGCTTTAATTAAACCTAAGTTACCTTCGTTAATTAAATCGCCAAGGGTTAAACCCTGATTTTGGTATTGCTTTGCCACAGATACCACAAAACGAAGGTTTGTTTTTGTCAAACGCTCTAATGCGGCCTGGTCGCCCTCACGGATCTTTTGCGCCAGGATCACTTCTTCCTGGGCAGATATTAAATCTACTTTACCTATCTCGTGAAGGTATTTTTCAAGTGATTGAGATTCACGATTGGTAATGGATTGGGATATTTTGAGTTGTCTCATTTTATTGAATAGATTTATTTCAGCTAATTATATGTCCGATAAGAATTTACACGGTTGGTTTAACCTGCTTTACAAAAAATATGATCATTTAACGGTGCTCCTAATTTTTTTCTGAACCCGGGATACTGATGATGCAGGGGTTGACTTTTTGATACTATTGCAGTAGGATGCGCGGTGTTTACCGTATTGAAATATGTTGCAGTTACCGGTAAGTGTTTAATCAAACGTGATCTCTCTTTAATGGATGCACAAAGATACGCATTCAATTGCTATTATTGTGTCAAAAATACATCTATTTTATTTGTTATAAATGAGGCACATATCGTGCCGTTTTTATAATTGTCAGTAGCCCGTTTTTTCATCGGTATTTTCTGTTTTTTTGTCATCTTTTTTGTCTTTATCGTGGTTTTTGTTCCACTTGATTTTTATTTTGCCATCATCGCCATCGGCGGCCAAAATGTGCAATACTATTCCCTTCATACGCTTTTTATTACGTTCGGTTGCGTCAATTATTGCCGTATCGCCTTTTGGGTTACGTAAAGGTATATCCAACGCTATATTTGTGCCCCTTGATAAGGAGTAAACGCCGGCTACATTCATGTTAATGGCGCTTGAATTAATTTGCATCGGGCTTATTTTTATTTTATCGCCATCAACATCAAACTTCATATTAAGCGTTTGAAAGCGGATATTCTTTAAATCCCTGAACGGAAAAGCGAATTTACCTACGCTTGTAATGGGTTTAAAGTTTAGCAATGCACCCTCTTTTAAATCAACAGTTGTTAAGCCCTTTAAACTGCCGGGTACAATATTGCCGGCACCGTTAATTTTGCCCGTAAGGTGGGCCTGAGCCGATAAAAAACCACTTAGGTTTTTAGATGTAAAACTATCCATCCCAAAATTATTAAACGCAGCAAAAAAGGCGCTGGTATTTACGTTATCAACTTTAGTATTTACGGTAAAATCATTCAGCTTGCCGCTTTGTACAAAGTTGCCGTTTAGCTTTAGTGAACCACCTGCATGTTTAACGCTTACATTGTTAACCCTGATGCTGTTATCGGCCATTAAAAAGTCGGCAGTGGCATCGGTGGCCAAAAAGTTTTTGTAGTATACCTTATCAACCTTTAAATGAATTTCGGCCTTGCCTTTCTGAAAAGCGGTACTTAAAGCGTCATTAATATTGGTTTTTTTGCCTTTGGTTTTCACCTCTTCAACGGGTTGGGTACTATTTAAAAAACCCAGGAACTCGGCCAAGTGCAATTGCGGGCTATGTACCTGCCACTTTAATATTATTTTTTCGGGCGCTGTATAGTACAGGTTTAAAAAGTTATTTACCCGGCCATCCATATAAACAATGCTGCGACCCGATTGCATGCGAATGTTGTTCAGTAATAAATCGTTACCGGCAAATTTGATGGTGATTGCGCTGTTTTTAAAATTAAGGTCGCGCGGTACGTAACTTACATCGGCGTTTTTGATGTTGATAGTGCCACCAAGCTGAGGTTTCGAGATTCTGTAATTTACCAGGTCGGCTTTGTAAGCAAGCTTAACGTCGGCATAACCTTTGGTAAAACGCAGGTCGTCATCGCCAATGGCGCCGTTAAGTTTGGCAATATCAAAACTCGATTTAAATATTCCCGTTGCCACCGGGGTATTCAGGTTGTTGATGAAAGCGGTATCGATAGTAAACGGCACTTTTTTATAGGTACCATTAAAATGGTAGAGTTTGATAACGGAGTTTGCATCATTATAGCCTTTGCCATTAATATAGTTATTTGAAAACACACCATTAAAAGTGCAGTTTTCAATTTTTACACCAGGGGTGGTAACCACGTTATCCATCACTTTGGCGGTAACAAATATTGATGGGTCGCCACCACCGCCAAACGCTCCGGCAATATCGCAGGTTACGGCTATCGGTTCTTCAATGTTGAACATCCTGAGGCTTTTGGTAATGTTTGGCGACAATAGATTTGATGCGTTTACCCACAAAATTTTATCGTTCACAATGTTCAATACAAAATTAACATTGGGTTTGCCCAGGTCAAACTTGCCGCCTATGGTAAACGCTTCGCCGCCGATATTCAAAACTTTAGGGGCTACAGTAATTAGTTTTGATGGCTCATTATAAGTGATGTCAAAATCGCCATCGAGCAATTTCTCTTTCATGAAGCTGCCTTGCCTGGTATTAAAGGAAAAACTTTTAACCATCGTTTTTAGGCTAATATTGGCATGCCAGCCGGTTGATGGCCATTGCATGCGTCCATCAACGTCCTGTACTTCAAACTTAAAAAGCTTATAAGCCTTGCGGTCATCAACAGTAAAGTTTACATTGCTTAGCCCAAAGCGTTTGAGCTGGGTAGATGGGCTGGTGTTTTTCTCAACCTTAACAGAATCTTTTGGCTTGCTTTTAAAAACGGAGGTGTTGCTATAACCACTGCTATCGGTAAACAGGTCAATTGCGGCATCGCTGATATCTATTTTGTTAATCTCCACGCTGCCATGCAGTAATGCGGCAGCATTTACCGATACATCAAAGTTTTTGGCCTCCAGCAGGGTATGATGATGAACCGGCCATTGCTTATCTTTTATAACCACATCCTTAAGGCTTACCGAAACACCAGGAAAGCCCTTGAAAAATGTGGGATCGAGTTTGGCTATGGTAATTGTGCCGTTTAGGTTTTTATTCAATTCGGCCGTCATCATTTTCAGCACTTTCTCTTTATTGAAAATGATATACATAGAAATACCCGCAAAGGCGATGATTACAACACCTATTAACGCCACGAATATTCTCGATATTATTTTAATCCACTTAGGCATTGCTAACTATTTTATCTAAAAAGCACTGATGTGATTAATTGTTTGATAGCTACAGATTTAAACAGTAAAGTTGTTACAATTGGAGTCTGTGGTCTGGCTTCTGTGTTCTGGGGGGGGGGACTGAGGTCTGAAGTACTCGAAGGTAAAAGCCCGGTTCACACTATAGGCTACTCACCTCAGATCTCACACCACACACCACAGATATCACAATTACCTGTTGCGCTCACTTAGCCAGTGAAACTGCCGTTCCGCCAGCTGGAAGTGGCGGTTTGTCCGTTTCAGTACTACATACAGGCTATCGTTACGCAATTTGCCCCATAACTTTATGGTTGTGCTATCCGGCTGTTCATACCTGAAACTAGCCATCCATAGGCTGTCACCGGCCAGTTTTTTTATTTTGAAAATATGTTTAGCCTCATCGGTTGTATAGGCAAAATACCCCCGTTTATAGCGCTGCCTGAAAGCGGTGTCGGCGGTTTTGATACTGCCTGCGCCATTTTCCAAAATCAAGTCGTGCCATCGTAAAGTATCTGCAACAGACAAGGGGATGTCTTTTTTATTTACCGAGTAAATGGCAACTTCATACATCCCATTTTTGAGATATTGCTTAGCTGGCGCTGCATTTGTTTCCTGGTAGTATTGCCAGTTGTTTATAATTTCCATAAACACTGCCAGTATTATAAATACGCATTTGACTACAATGCGGCCAATGCGCATCCATTTTTGGGTATATTTAAAATGATAAGTTTCGGCAATAGGCGCGGGCTTATTGAGTACAAAAAAATAATAGAGCCGGCTGGCTTCGTTAGCCAGTAAAAACAAACTTACAAAAGTAAGCTCGATAGCAAATAGCTTAACGGGGATATCATAACTCAGGTTAAGCATCATTACATTGGCAAATACGCCTGCCGCCATAAATATGCCGAGTGTAGCCGTACGACGGTTAATCAGCAGCAGGCCTACCAATGTTTCCATAATGCCCGAAAATACCTGGTAGGTTTTGGAGTAACCAATAAACATCCACGATAAACGCATGGGCAATAAATCGCCTAACGGGGTGGCCAGCTGATGCAGGTTAGGAAAGGGCATTTGCAAAGCATATATTTTAAGTATGCCATAACTGAAGGCAAAAAAGGCGAGGTAATAACGGGCTGCCAGGCAAAGCCAGTAGTTAAGGTGGGTGTAGCTGGTCCGCTTACGGTCAAGTACCGACCATAGCAGGCAGCCAATGAGCGCTACAGACAACATTGCCCACAGTTGCGCCCAGGCCCATGATGTATCGCCGCTGCCGTTTGGATGCACCAATACTTCGCGAACATGAAAAAATAGCTTGTTGGATGTGTTTACAGCCCAATCAACAAAGGAATAGTAAAAAGACAATAATTTATCGACTCCGGGGATTTCGCCCAGCCAGGCCAGCGGGGCTATTTGCAACGTAAGGTAAATAAAAAAAAATCGGAAGGCTATCAGCCTCCATATTGGCCATGGTGCATTGGTTTGGGTAGGTGTCATTTACAGGCAATAAGGTTGATGTTGTACTAAATCAAAAGCAAAAACCAATATAAGTTATTTCGTTGGTATTTGCATTTAATTGCAGATAAAGTGCTGGTTTTGAATTATTTTTAATCGCCTGTATCGCTGCGGGTGGTGCAACCGTATTAATAATAAAACTAACCATGAAATTGCTTGCTATCATCTTTTGTTTAGGGTTGCTATTTGCATCCTGTAAAAAGAATAACGAAACCCCGTATCGAAGCGATGGGGTTTTAACAGGCTATGACCTCCGTATGTGCCCTTCGCTTTTATGTGGCGGCCTGCTCATTACCATTAAAAACGACACTGCAAAAAATCCACCTTCCTATTATCATATCAACTCCTCGCTGGCCCAATTGGGGATTAATGAAAATACCCGATTCCCAATAAACGTTAATTTAAATTACAAAAAGGATACAGGCATTCTTGCCACATACAATTATATTATAGTCACTAAAATTAGGGTGGTGAAATAATTGCGGTAAGCCAAAAATCATGGCCTGTCCCAGTAGGTATACGTAACAGAATCGCGTAATTATACGCGCCAATATTAGTACCGGCACTCATTATAAAAAAGCTGTTTATGGCCAATTTTACTGCAGCAAAGCATTAAAATTAAAGTGATGATTTACCAGGCAGTAAAACTTTTGGCCCAGCAATTAAACAATAACCTGAAAACAGAAACCGGCGATGGCGGCATGCCCGATGATTTTGTTCAGCTGCGCAACGTTGCGCATTTAACGGGCGAAGAAATTAACAGGCTAAACAACGTGCTTATTACCCTGGTAATTGCATCTGAAGATAATCCTGTAAAGCACTTTCCGGATAATACACACAATATTGGCCGGGTGGCATCCCGCCATCTGAGCCTTTATGTGCTGATATCGTCGTGCGTTTACCATTCGTACGATCAGTCGTTATTAAATCTTTCGCACATCATAAACTTTTTTGACAGCAACAACGTCTTTACCTGGCCTGCTAAGCCCGGCACGGAAACTGGTACAGAGAGGTTTAGGCTCACTGTCGAAAATTACTCGCCCGGTTTTGAAGAAACCAGTAACCTGTGGACTACCATGGGCGGCAGGCAGTTTCCGCATATGGTATACCGTGTACGAATGGCAGAGCTCCCGAGACAAAACCCTATGGAAAGACGCGGCATTATTAAACAGTTTGAGGCACGCGAGCGGATGAGCTGAAGAAAGTATTTTTAATCAAGATTTGCTTTTTACCATTTGTTAAGTGGATAGACCGCCATCGTGCCGAATTTTGTACCATCAAAATTAAAAAACGATGAACAGTCAATCATTAGTAAATAGAAGAGTAATATTATTGGGGGCCAGCAGCGGCCTGGGCCTGGCAACAGCCGTAGCGGCGGCAGCCGAGGGTGCCAAAGTGGTTATAGTATCCAGTAACCAGGCGCGCGTTGATAAAGCATTGGAGCAGCTACCGCCGGGCAGCGAAGGTTATGCTGTAGATTTAAGTATAGAAGAAAACATTAAAGCCTTTTTTGAAAAAGTGGGCCGGTTTGATCACCTCGTATATACTGCCGGCGAAAACCTTAACCTCAGCAATATCAGTAATACAGTTGTTAATGAAGCCATAGGTTTTTTTAACCTCCGTTTCTGGAGTGCGTTTGCCGCTGTGAAGTATGGCGCGCCTTACATTAACGAAGGTGGCTCTGTATCGCTTACCAGCGGCACTGCCAGTCAAAGACCTGGCGCGGGCTGGTCGGTTGCATCGGCTATTTGTGGTGCCATGGAGGGCTTTGTAAGGGCCATGGCTGTCGAGCTGGCGCCTATCCGTGTAAATTGCGTGGTGCCCGGTGTTATTAAAACCAACCTTTGGGATTCCATGACCGACGAGCAGCGCGGTGGTATGTATCAATACCTGCAAAATAGCCTGCTACTGAAAAGAGTAGGGGAGGCAGACGATGTAGCCTTAGGCTTTATTTACCTGATGAAACAACAATACGGAACAGGCCGGAGCCTGGTAATTGACGGGGGGACGGTACTGGTGTAAGGTAGCTGTATTAATATCTTGTTTCCCTGGATACCGGTATTTAAGCCTGCAAAATTTAACAACTTTTATATTTTGCAGGCTTACAATAACACTGATAATTATTGCTTAAATTAAGGCAATATTTCTTTTAGCATGTCCAGCCTTTTTACGAGCCTTATTTTTATTTGCCTGCTGACTTACGCCTGCTCAAACGCTCAAAAAAAGCCAGCCAGTACGCAGCCGGTTAGGATTGTTTCTTTAAAAAATGAGCAATCAAAAGATAAAACGGGTAACGTAAAACCTCCGAAGCCCGTTTGGGGTTACCGTTTTGTAATCACCGGCGATTTTGATGGAGATGACAAAAAAGACACCCTTACCGAACATTTTGTTAGCCGCATAGACCATAAAGAAACCAATAAGTTTTATGAGAATGTAGATTATGATGGTATGGTTGAGTCGGTTATCAGGAAGAAACCAATATCAGTCTTAATGTGTAATAACAAGAATATAAGTAAATTACAATTTGCATCGAAAGATAATTTTGGATTGACTTTCTTAAAAAATGAAGGCGATTTAAATGGCGACGGCACCGATGAGATATCTTTTGTAATAGACAATGCTGATTGGTCGAGCCTAAACTCATATACTATAATGACTTTCAAAGGTCATAAATGGCAGCAGCTGTATTCGTTCCCGATTTGGGGGTGGCAATTGCCGCCATTGCCAACAACAGTAAGTCAATATGGTTTATTTGGGCTGGATAAGAAAGTCAATATAAAAAACGATACCCTCAACCGGAGGATAGAACACGAGCTAAAAGCGTTTAGCGGACTTGTACAAAAAGTAGCCAATAATAAAATCAGAATAAAATTCCGTGATGATATCGATTTTACGAGAGGCAACAAACTGGTAACCTTAAAGCATTTAAATAAACGGCGATAGGGATGTTTATAAGATACAATTGTTAAATGTGATCCTTTGAGAGAGGAATTGTTGTGTCGTCGCAGGGTACATTCTTCAAAATTTAAGTTGTAAGGTGTAATCCGTAAATTATGCAATTACTACCTTGCATGCAGGAATTTTAGGCATGAAAAACATCTTCGATAATTTTATTCAAAAAAACGGTTTCGTTGTACTTGATGGAGCAATGGCAACTGAGCTGGAAGCAAGGGGCGCTAACCTTAATCATAGTTTATGGTCGGCAAAGTTGCTGAGCGAAAATCCGGAACTGATTAAGCAGGTGCACTATGACTATTTAGTGGCCGGCGCCGATGTTATAACAACAGCCAGCTACCAGGCCAGCTTTGAAGGTTTTGCAAAACACGGATATACCGACGACGAAGCCTTTGCCCTGATGCAACTAAGTGTACAGTTGGCTTTCGATGCGCGTGACGAGTTTATGAAGGCGTTCCCCGGACGCGAAAAGCCTGTTGTAGCGGCCTCTGTTGGTCCTTATGGGGCTTCATTGGCCGATGGATCTGAGTACAGGGGCAATTATGGGGTAAGTATCAAGGATCTGAAAACATTCCACCGCCGCCGGATGCAGGTGCTGATTGAAACCGGGGCGGATGTACTGGCCTGCGAAACCATCCCTTGCATAGATGAGGCCGTCGCTTTGAAGGAATTACTGGCGGAATTTCCCGGTGTACAAGCCTGGATAAGTTTTAGCTGTAAAGATGCAACTCAGCTGAGCAGCGGCGAAGATTTTGCCGAAGCTGTAAAACTATTAAATCAATCGGCACAGGTTGTGGCTGTTGGGGTTAATTGTACGGCCCCGCAGCACATCGCATCGCTGGTAAAAATAGCGGCCGAAAATACAGATAGGTACATCCTGGTTTATCCCAATAAAGGCGAGGTTTGGGATGCGGCAAATAAATGCTGGCTACCGGCCAATGCCGGTGATAGCCATTTTTATGATGGTGCAAAAAGCTGGTATTTAGCGGGCGCCAAAATTATTGGCGGCTGTTGCAGAACAACGCCCGAAGATATCAGGCAATTGCAGCAGTTGGGCTAAGTCAAAAGTCAAAAAGGGGCTTGGTTTTATATCGGAATGATCGTTTCGATATAAAACAATCGGGCCTGTTGTTTTATTATACTTGGGTGGACAACGATAATTTATTTTACGCAGGTATAAGTGGTTTACAAATTCCCATACCCAAGCGCGATTTTCCGGCAAAATTTCAACATTTAAGCCGGTTAGGTTTTTACGCAACGTTGTTCAATTCTATCGAGATTAATAGCTCGTTTTATAAATTGCCCATAGGTAAAACCGTTGCCAAATGGGCTGCCGAGGTGCCGGATAATTTCAGGTTTACTTATAAATTATGGCGGGAGATAACACACAATAAAAACCTGGCTTTTAAACCAGAGGATGTTGAGCGCTTTATGCAAGCTATAAACAACGCCTCCAATAAAAAAGGCTGCCTGCTGGTGCAGTTTCCGGCCAGTATACAGGTGAGCAACTTGCACGCATTTGAGCAACTGATTAGCATTATTCGCCTGAATGACCCGGGTAATAAATGGGCAGTAGCGGTTGAGTTTAGGCACCGGAGCTGGTACCATGATGATGTTTATGAGCTACTAAGGCAATATAATATGGGCATGGTACTGCATGATATGCCTGCATCAGCCAGCCCGTTAATTGCGGTTAACGATGATATAGTTTATCTGCGGTTCCATGGGCCCGATGGCGGATACCGTGGCAGCTATGCCGATGACTTTTTATTTGAGTATGCGCAATACATAAAAGAATGGGAGGCAGAGGGTAAAACAGTTTACGCGTATTTTAACAATACCATGGGCGATGCTTTAAACAACCTGCAATTACTGAATAAGTATGCCCACTGAGACAGAAGGGCTCTTAGGTAAATTTACTTTTATATAAGGTGTAACCTTGATTGCATAACACGGGTCATATCCGGCAAACCGTTATTATGAAGCCTAAACCGCAATTATTTATTCAGCTTACCTTTAAAAATCTGCTGGTATTTGTATTTTTTTTCTTTGCGATGCATGAACTGCATGAGCAGGCTCATATTATTACAGGCAGGCTTATTTGTGGTTGCTGGGGCAAAAGAGATTTTAACGTTTGGGATGTATGCTCCAACTGCCTGGAGCAACATCCGGCAGCTATACTCGCTACTTTTGCTGGTCCGGTTTTTACATTTATAATGCTTTGGCTCGGCCGGTACATGGTAAAGTTTGGTCAATCAGCACAACATCAGTCGTTAGGATTGGTGCTGATTTTAGGAAATATGCAGTTTGGGCGCATGTACATGGCCGCTGTGGGTTCTGGAGATGAGCAGTGGGGGCTTCGTCAGGTATTTTTAAACCACGACCATTCCAATGCCTTGCTGATAAAGATAATTGGGTTTTTAGCTGTTTCGGTTATTTGTTTACCACCACTTATAACTGCAGGCAAAGCCATCGCCAATAAACGAAAGTTATTGGTTTTCATAAGCTTCCTTATTGCACCGCTGATTTTGGATACCGTGGTTATATTGATACTGCTAAACAGAATCCTCCAGAAAGGAGTATTAAACATGGTATTGATGCCTGGTACGCCTTTACTAATTACACTGTGGTTTGTTTTTTGCCTTGCGGTGGTGGCTGCAAATTTTAAAGTAATTGCGCATTTTGCTTTGAAAAGCAGCTAATTTAACATCAGGCAATACTTTTAAAATGTTCTGCATACTCCATTAACAGGGTTTAGGGTTGATGGGCGGCAATGGCTTTAATCCATTGCTATATAAATATATAGGTTAGTATAAATATAGGATGATGTAGCATTTGCGTTAACCTTCACGTATAGTCATATTATCCAATACTTACTAAACCATGATAAAATACCTTTACCCTATCAGTCTTTTAGCTTTAATAGTTATAGGCTTATCAGCCTGCGGCAAAAACGACAACCAAAACGTTGGTGTTACAGGCAAGTGGCAGCTGCTTAGCGATTCATCTTCATTGGCCGGTGGAGGCCCCTTTAAAGGCGGTGGTAGTAAATACATTGGCGAAGCTGCAGATACTTATGAATTTACAGCAAATGGCCGGCTGGTTGCCCATGTAAAAAGCCTGGTAGATTCGGCTACCTATAATTTTCGTGGCGACGGTAAAGTGGTAATTGATTATTCTGTTGTGCATGCCGGGAGTGCTACTATTCGCGGTTCCGAAACCATTTATGATGTTACCCGTCCCGATAGTCATACCGCTATTTTAAGCGCCGGCGGCCTGACCCCCGAAGGCTGGTATGACAGGATCATTACACTTAAAAAGTGACGATTAACCGTTAATCTGATTGACGCGGTTATACTTTATTTTTTTGCTTTTTCCAGGTTTCGCTTTACCAGGAATTTCGTGATCCTGCCTATCAGATCCAATGGCATAGGTTGATCAATGGGAAACTGAACAGACCCTTTTGCACCTTTGTATTTGGCAAGGTCATCTTTAAACTCGTCTATCCCCGCTGGCGTTGGGTAAAGCCCAATGTGGCTTTTATAACCTGCAAAGTAAATTAGGTTACCATGCAAAGTAAAGGCAGGCATGGCATAACTTATTTTTTCTTCCGCTTCCGGGGCCGCCTGCCTGATGGTAGCGCGTACCTGTTGTAATATTTGTTGAACATCCTCAGGAAAGTCTGAAATATAATCGTCGATAGAGGCTGGTTTGGTTGTTGTCATAACATTGGTTTTAAGTATTTGGTTGCCAGGGTCATAAATAGATAGAGCGCCTAAATATACAAAACCTATATTACGCGCGCTAAGTGATATAGGTTTTGTGTAACAATTTTTTGTATCGCAGGATAGAGAATAAATAGAAAGGTACGGCGGTCCAAGGGGGCAGTTTAAATGGGTTATGGTAAAAATAATGGCCTTTATTACAGTGTGTTGGATGCTTTTTAAAAACTATTTTTAAAAAATAATTTCCAAACACAAAAAAAAAGCTACATTTGCACTCCCCAAAAGGAGGTATCATAGCTCAGTCGGTAGAGCAAAGGACTGAAAATCCTTGTGTCGCTGGTTCGATCCCAGCTGATACCACAAACAAAAAAGGTCATTTTCAAATTGGAAATGGCCTTTTTTAATAAAAAAGCCTATATTTGGCTAATTCTTCTATGGTAACCCGATCAGGTGTCTTTGCAATTCAGCAAAAAAGTTTGTCGAACTGGGTCTAAAAAAATTGATAAATAATTGATAATGGAATTTATCGGTTTTTAAGGTGGGTGTTTCGGAGATATGTTACACCCTATTCCGTGGCAAAACTGACCACCTGTTTGCTGGCAAAGAAATGCAGCTCATGCTTTAGTAGCATAAACAAAGATAATTATTTACCAATTTCCATTTAGCCTGGCGCTGCTCCAGCTACAACCTCTTTATTTTTTTCGAAGCTTAATACTTGGGTAAGTTACCTGATATGTCCATTCGGTTATGGCCGTTCAGCGCTTTAATAGCGGCATTCCAGAGCGATTTTACATACATGATGGGGCTCCCGGTCAACTTGTTCCTCCGGAAACGGTATCTGGCATTAAACAGAACAGCCGGTATCTAAAGCATAAAACAAAAAAGGGGGTGGTCACTTTGGTCCGGAATACCCTGGTTACTTTAAATCGGAATCAGGTGGTCAGTTTGAGCGGAATCTCCATATAATGCTTAGAATCAAATTTACCCAAAAAATCTAAAATTCATTCTGATATCACTTAGCCGGGGCATATATCGACTGACTTTCGAGTCTTGGAGGTGGCGTAATGCATTTTACAACATATTAATTGTCGAGGTTTGCAAATGTACTTTTGTTCACCTTCTTTAAGTAAACATCATGAGTGCAAATTTTAGTTACTTTACTATTTGAAAAAGCCAAGGAGTTATAAATAAATCAGGCCCGATGCTGGTTTGTTTAAGGATCACGGTCAACGGAAAACCATCAGAATGTGCCGTTGAAAGAGAAATTGAATCTTCCGAATGGGGTAACGAGCGCAAAAAAGCCAAAGGGTTTTAACCAGCAAGCCTGGCAATTAAACAGTCACCTGATTAGTGTTTCAACCAAGGTGAAAAACGTCCACACCCGATGATCGACACCGCACATCAATTACGTCAGGATAGCTGCAACCTGGGTTAAAAAACACACTGGTCAAAAAGCGCGACACCTATATCCGTTTTATCCGCGCACAGGAAGAAAAGTTGCTCATCCCGAGAAAAGCAGAAGTTGACCGGATGATCAGATCGCAGTTAAAGATTGTTGATCGTTTTAATGAACATTCATGGATCGCCTTTATCCTGTACGGCGAGCAAAAACAGGCGGCTATCACAGCCATGCACAATCACCGCACAACCCGCCATGCGGTTCCCGAATGCAAAGGGATTTTTCTTTCAGCCGGAGCGGGAGTTTTATGTTAAATTTAAAACCAACTTTTCAAAAGCTTAATACCATGCTGTAACATATATTTTAAGATAAAACTAAATCCTTGGTATTGATTGTTTTTTTTGGGAGATTTGTAAAAGGTTAATTAATAAATAATATATAATTAATCTTCTGCAAGATACGCATGACCAATTTTACTAAGTTTGATGAGGAGCAATTGATTAGTCTGATGCAACAAGATTCTCTTGGCGCATTTAAGGAGATTTATCAACGTTACTGGAAAGCATTATATGCAGAAGCATACAAACGTTTGAAGGACAAGGAGGCTTCGGAAGAAATTGTGCAGGAATTGTTTACTGCTTTTTGGCATAAGCGGCATGCGTTAAATATCCATCAAACCATAGGGGGATACCTTTATAAAAGCGTTGGCTACCGCGTAATTGATCATTTTCGGAAAGAACTTACCCGGCAAACACACCAGGAATCTTTCAAGCTTGGTTACACCGAGGCCGACCATTCTACCGAACAAGCCATCATGCTTAAAGATCTGCAACTGAATATAACCCATGTGGTAAACCAGTTACCAGATAAATGCAGGTCTGTTTACGAGTTGAGCAGGGTTAGCCATAAAACCAACAAAGAAATTGCCACCGAGCTTGGCATATCAGAAAAAACCGTCGAAAATCACTTGACAAAAGCCCTTAACAAACTTCGCCTTAGTCTTAATAACTACCTTCTCCTGCTGATAGTTCTTCTGCTAAAATAATTTTGGTTCTGTAATCCAGGTATTTTTAATTTGTTCAACCATATATTAGCATGGCTCATATGTCCCGAACCTATGGTTTTCAATCGCTCTCTTCATTTTTTTTCCCGGGTTAAACCCGCGGCTACAAGATTGACCGAGGCTACGCCTCTAAGACGTGTTGAACAAGCCCCCCGATGTGTCAACAAAATATATCCTTAGACGCTAATCAGCATCCCATCTGCCTTACCCACACAAAACGGCATAGAGCCATAAAATATTTTTTTATTAACGCGTAGGGGATGTGCTCTTTTCAAACGTCAATTATTTATAAACCGCTAATATTTTAGTTTTCATGAAACCACTTATACCCGTAGAATTACTGGAAAAGTATTTGAATGGTAATTGCACAGAAGAAGAGATAGCATTGATTAAGCAATGGTATCATTCTTTTGAGGATGACTATGATTATATCTCGGGCGCAAGCGAAGCCGATGAAAAAGAAATAGAAGAGCGGATATATAACCGGATTACCGAAAATATTGAAGTTGATAATATCCCGGGACAGACAGGTAATGTACGATACCTCGGTATATTAAAATGGTCTGCCGCCGCGGCCGTTGCTGCGTTTTTACTGGGTGCTTTTTATTGGGTTAATAACACAAAAAGCCCATCATCACAAGTAGCACAAGTTGCCCCTCAACAGGTAGAACAGGTTGATATCACCAACAATTCAAATCAAATTTACAAAGCAGTATTGCCCGATAGCAGCACCATTTGGCTAAGTCCGGGAGGCAACATAAGATATCCTAAAACATTTGCAAAAAATGTCCGGATCATATCCATGTACGGCGAAGGCTTTTTTGAGATAACTAAAAACCCCAGGCGACCTTTTATTATCAACGGCCGAACTATAATTACCAAGGTTTGGGGCACCAGTTTTTTAATACGTGATAATTATCGCAGCAACACTGCCGATGTATCGGTTGTAACTGGCAAGGTATCGGTAAGTATTAAAAACAACGATCAGGATAACAACGTGAACACCAATTTAGAAAAGCACGAGCTGATGCTTTATCGGAACCAAAAGGCAGTTTACCTGGTAGATAAACATTTATTGAAACCGGCAGGCATAGTAAATCAGCCGGCATTAAAAATATGGAGCCAGGTTAATCTTTCATTTGATAACAAACCCCTGCGCGAAATTATCCCGGTGCTTAATGCTACTTATGGAGTACATATAAAGGTAGCTAATGACAGGTTGAACCATTATATGCTTAATGCCGATTTTGCAGGCTTTAACCTGCCGGATGTGTTGGCGGCCCTAAAAAAATCTATCAATGTAAATTACCAGATAAAGGACAATAACACTATTGAACTTAATTAAACCAATTAATTACTAACCCAAATTAACCTGACAAGCCTATGAAAAGTAAGATACCCACTTAAAAAAGCACCTCAGTTCCTGAGGTTGCAAATTCACCCGTAAAATAAAAAAGCTTAGAAGTGTTGCGACCACTCCTAAGCTCGAAAAGCCCAATACTGATGCACCATAAAATGGTGTAGCGGGCATTTAATTGTCTCATTTTTAACAAAGAAACATTACAAATATATGAAATTTCGTTTGCGAAAGCCTATTCCCTGGTCTAAAATCATGAAGATTACATTTAGTCAAATATTGATAGCAGCTTTGCTAAGCACCTTAGCTTATTCAAGCCCGTTAAGGGCGCAAAGCGTACTTGACAAAACGGTTAGCCTGTCGTTTAAACAGGTTACCGTACAAGAGGTTTTAAACTACCTGCAAAAAGACAACGACATCAAATTTATCTACAGTAAAAACTCGATAAATCTGTCGCAAAAAGTTACTGTGAATTTTGAGAACAAAAGTTTAAAAAGCGTTCTTGACCAGTTGCTAAAAAGCAATGGCATTGACTACGAGGTTTTAAAAGACAGAATAGTACTGGGAAAACCTGCCGATATTAAAGCAGTCGAAGGTACTGCTACCTCTGCCGACAAATCCGCTGAGCTTAACCAGGCAATAGCCGGTATCGTGGTAGCAGGTAAAGTAGTTGATGAAAAAGGCTTGCCGTTGCCTGGTGCAAGCGTACGTGAAAAAGGAACGCAAAACGGTGTACAAACAGATGTAAATGGCAACTTTAAGTTGAACGTTAGCAGCGAGAACGCGGTTTTGGCTGTCGATTTTATCAGCTACCGCTCTACCGAAGTTAATGTTGGTAAACAAACCTTTATCACCATAACCCTCATCGAAGATATAAAAGGATTAAACGAAGTAGTGGTTGTAGGTTATGGCACACAAAAAAAGAGTGTAACTACCGGTGCAATATCTGGCGTTACCGCCAAAGAATTTGAAGACCTGCCGGTTACACGCGTAGAGCAAATATTACAGGGCCGCACCTCTGGTTTAACCATTGCCGCAAACAATGGCCAGCCAGGCGAGGGCGCTACCGTACGTGTAAGGGGTATCACCTCATTTAACAATAACGACCCGCTTTGGGTGGTTGATGGTGTTGTGGTTGATAATGGCGGTATTGGCTACCTTAACCAATCAGATATCGAATCGATTGAAGTGTTAAAAGATGCTGCTTCGCAAGCAATTTACGGTACACGTGCCGCAGCCGGCGTAATTTTGGTAACCACCAAAAAAGGCCGCGAAGGGAAGCCGCAGATAAATTATTCAGGTTATTATGGCACATCTAAACCAGCGCGCACAATTGATTTATTAAATGCCCAGCAATATGCTACCTTACGTAACGAAGCAAGTGTTGCCGGCGGCGGCGCCATTGTATATCCCAATCCGGCATCGTTAGGTGTTGGAACCGACTGGCAATCCGTTATTTTCAACAACAGCGCTAAACGCCAAAATCACGAGCTAAGCGTTAGCGGCGGTAACGATAAATCTACCTACTATACATCCTTTGGTTATTTACAGCAGGATGGTATTGTTGCCACAGATATATCAAAATACAAACGCGTCAATTTTAGGGTTAACCAAACCTACAAGCCTGCAAAATGGATAAACTTTGGCGAAAACCTTGGCTATACTTATAACAAATCAATCGGCCTGGGTAATACCAACAGCGAGTTTGGCGGCCCTATCAGTTCGGCTTTAAACCTCGATCCTATTACGGTTCCGGTTGTAACCGACCAAACTGCTGCTTCGGCCCCTGTATACGCCAATAACCCTGTGCGCAGAAATTCGTTGGGCTATCCTTACGGTATATCAAATATAGTAGGCCAGGAAATTACCAACCCGCTTGCATATATATCAACCCATTTAGGTAACTATAGCTGGGCGCATAACATTGTAGGCAATGTATACGGCGAGTTAGAACCTATAAAGGGCCTTAAACTACGCTCGACAGTAGGCACCAAGATTGCTTTTTATGGCGGCGAATCGTTTAACCCGGTAGCCTACCTCAATTCATCTACCATAACCTCGCAAAACAGCTACAACCGCGAAAGTAACAGGTTGTTTAACTGGAACATTGAAAACACCGCATCGTATAATCGCACAATAGGTAAACATAGCGCCACCGTGCTGGTTGGCCAGGGAGCTTATTCAGAAAACAACCGCTATACTGATGGCGTAACTTATTACAACTTGCCGGTTGATAACTTCCAGGGCGCATCTTTAAATTACAGCATACCAGCCGCTAACAGAATTGGTTACGGCAGCGAAGGGCAGGCACACACCATCAGCTCGTTATTTGCCCGTGTTAACTACAACTATGATGAGCGTTATATCATAGAGGGCGTTATCCGCCGCGATGGTTCATCAAGGTTTGGAGCTAACTTTAAGTACGGTACTTTCCCGTCATTTTCTTTGGGTTGGGTGCCTTCAAAAGAAGCGTTTTGGCCTAAAAACGAAACTGTTAACTTCTTAAAATTCCGTGGCGGTTACGGTGTGGTTGGTAGCGATGCCATTGCAGACAATGCCTTCCTTTCAACTATTGGCGGTGGCCGTAACTATAGTTTTGGCACCGGCGATACCTACATAAGCGGTTACAGTCCTAATGCGCCATCAAACCCTAACCTTCGCTGGGAAGAAACAGCACAAACCAACGTGGGTTTTGATGCCGTACTATTTAACGACTTTAACCTAACCTTTGAATGGTTTAAAAAGAAAACCAGCGGCATTTTACAATACCCGCCAATCCCGTTATATGTGGGCGCTATATCAAACCCTGCTGCTAACATTGGCGATATGGAGAACAAAGGCCTTGAGTTAGAATTGGCTTACCGCAAAAAAATAGGCGAATTTAACTTAAACGTTAACGCCAATGTAACGCACATCACCAACAAAGTTACCTATTTAGGTAACGGTCAAAAATTCCTTGATGGCGCGGGTTTCCAGGGAGTTGAAGGAGGTATTACACGTACCACTGTTGGCCAGGCTTACAATTCTTTTTACGGATACCAAAACATGGGTGTTTTTCAAACACAGGCAGAGATTGACAGCTATGTATCGGCAAGCGGCCATAAAATACAGCCAAATGCCAAGCCCGGCGATTTTAAATGGGCCGACCTTGATGGTAACGGAACTATTAACGATCAGGACCGTACCTATATTGGTAACCCTACACCATCGTGGATATATGGTTTAACCTTTAATGCATCGTACAAAAACTTCGATATCGTTGTGTTTGGACAAGGCCAGGCAGGTAACATGATTTTCCAGGGCTTACACCGTTTAGATATCGGTAACTCCAACTTCACCACTAAACGTTTAGACAGATGGGTTGGCCCGGGCACGTCAAACACCGAGCCCCGTGTAGTTGATGGCGACCCCAACCATAACACCACCTATAACTCTAAATACTACCTTGAAAAAGGCGATTACTTCCGCATCAAAAACCTACAGTTAGGATATAGCCTCCCTAAAAATCTGATTAGCAAAATTGGTATGCGAAGGGCGAGAATATATGTAACCGGCGAGAACCTGTTCACCTTTACCAAATACTCTGGTTACGATCCGGAGATTGGCGGCGGCAGCTACAGTATCGATCGTGGTTTTTATATGCAGGCAAAATCGTATATGCTGGGTGTAAGTGTTGGATTTTAATAATTAATGAAATGAAGAAGAGTATAAAATATTTATCATTTTTTCTGGCGGCGTCATTTGCGGTAACCGCCTGTAAAAAAAGTTTTCTGGATGTAAAGCCTAAAGGCACCAATCTGGAATCGAGCTATTACCGTAACCAAACCGAGGCCTATAATGGGCTTACAGCTGTTTACGATGTTGTTGGATGGCAAGGCGGCGGTTTTGTAACCAAAGAAGGCGCCATGGATGCCGGTTCTGACGATCATTATGCAGGTGGTGGTAACGCTACCGATATTAACGATTTGCAGGTATTTTCAAACTACACGCTATCCCCATCGGTGGGCCCGTCATACGAGTTATGGAAAGCCGGCTTTTCCGGAGTATTCCGCGCAAACGTGCTGATCCAGAAATTGCCAAACGTTCCGATGGACGAGGGCTTGAAAAGCAGGTACAAATCTGAAGCTACCGCGTTGCGCGCTTATTTCTATTTTGACTTGGTAAGGCTGTTTAAATATGTGCCTTTATTAACCGAGTCGATACCGGCCGACCAGATTTACAATGTAGAGCAAGCTACCCCTGCAGCAGTGTATAAGCAAATTGAAACCGATTTGAAAGCAGCAATAGCCGACGGAAATATCCCCGATAAAATAGACATAACAACAGATGGCGGCCGCCTTACAAAAGGCGCAATACATGCCTTATTAGGCAAAGTTTACCTTTATGAGCAAAAATGGACGGAAGCGGCAGCAGAGTTTGCCGAAGTAAATGGCACAACACCCGGCCAGGCAAACACAAAATATGGTTACAAACTGCTTGCAAATTTTGCCGACCTGTGGAAAACACAAAATAAATTTAACAGCGAGTCGATACTTGAGGTTGGTCACTCATCAAAATCAGGAGGCGATTGGTCATGCATTGCCTGTACCGAGGGTAACGTTTTAAATATTATTGTTGGCCCGAGAGATTACAAGGCCCTGAAACCCGGAGCGCCGGATTATATTTCAGGATACAGCTTTTTGCCTATTACCAAAAACTTATTCGATGCCATACATTTCGATCCGCGTAACAAGGCAACTGTGGCAAATTTAGACAGTTTAAAAGCAAACGGCATTGCCGACTATACTCCGGGATATATGAACACCGGCTATTTCCTGGGCAAATTTGCCGGGCATGTTGCCGATAAAACTACCGGCGGCGGTGCTCCCGAACTAAATTATCCGCAAAATTTATACGAAATACGGTTAGCCGATACCTACCTGATGGAAGCCGAGGCGCTTATTCGTGGTGCAGGCAACACGGCACGTGCAACAGCGTTAATGACCGCCGTACACACCCGGGCTTATAACGACGGTGTAACGCACGGACTGGCTGCCACCTTCGAAAATTTGAAAAGGGAACGCCGCCTTGAACTTGCCGGTGAAGGGCACCGCTGGTTTGATCTGGTACGCTGGGGCGATGCTGCAACAGTGTTGGGTTCAAGAGGCTTTACTGCCGGTAAAAATGAAATTTTACCTATCCCGCTTAATGATTTAAACAACACCAAGCTTAAGCAAGGTAAAGAGTGGGGTGGTACGTTATAATTAATTTATTGAAATAATTATGAAATTAAACATTATTAAAGCCTGTGCCCTGGGGGTACTTGCTATTGGAATGTACGAAGGCTGCAGGCCAGAAAAATATGATGGTAATGGCTTAACCTCTACCGACCTTAAAGCTGCATTCACCGTAACGCCGGTAAGCGGCAAAGCAAACTATTACGTATTAAATGCCGATACGAAAGGCGTATTAGCTGTAAAATGGGACTTGGGCGATGGCGCTGCAATAAGCAAACCTACCGACACTGTTTTCTTCCCCGATGCGGGCAAATACACCGTTACCCTTACTGCAATAGGTAAAGGCGGCGAAACAAAAACCGCTTCCCAGGATATTAGCGTAGCCACCTCTGATCCATCTGCCGGAAACCTGGTGCTGGGATCGAATATGGCTGCAAGCGATGATGCTTTCTGGAACCATATAACCATATCAAACGGTGTTACCTTTGCTATAGATAATGGCAAAATGGTTGCAAAAGGCGGTGGCTATGGTCATGCCGGCATTTGGCAGGCAATAAACGTTGTTGCCGGGCGCAGATATCAAATAGATATGAACGTTGATGGCAGCGGCGCATCTGACACCTGGTTTGAAGTTTACTTTGGCACAAAACAACCTGTTAACGGATCAGATTACAGCGATGGTGGTGCACGCCTTGCTATAAACACCTGGACGGGGTGTGGTAAAACACCATTTAATGGTAAACTATCTGCCATACAATGCGCCGGGAGTGGTAATGTTGTTACTGCTGCCGCAACAGGTAAAATGTATTTACTTATTAAAAGCGGAGGTAATAACCTTGGCTTAACCGGCATCGAGTTTACCAAGGTAACACTTCGCGGGGTTCAATAATTTATAACAGAACAAGGTTGCATGAGCTCATGCAGCCTTGTTCTTACTCTTATCAAAACATGAAAAAGCTAATATTTGCTATATATCCCTTGCTCGTTTTAGCTGCACCATCGTGCTCAAAAAAGAGCAGTTCGACGATGGAGCCCTTTAAACAAATAGAACAGCCTGTTAAAACATACGGCTTTGAAAGTGCCGCCACMTGGGCTGATGAATTTGATACCAACGGTGCACCCGACCCTGCAAAATGGACCTACGATGTTGGCGGAAGCGGCTGGGGTAATAACGAACTGGAGTATTATACAAACACCACCAACAATGCGGTTATTAAAGATGGCGTACTAACAATTACCGCCAAAAAAGAAAGCCTGAACGGAATGAATTATACCTCATCAAGGATGGTTTCAAAAAATGGCAGCGATATGCTTTACGGCCGCGTAGAGGTGAAAGCCAAACTGCCTGCCGGCAGAGGCACCTGGCCTGCAATATGGATGTTGCCAAACGATTATGCTTACGGCGCGTGGCCAAACTCCGGCGAAATAGATATTATGGAACATGTGGGCTACGATCCGAACAAGGTTCATTTTAGTGTACACAACCAGCTATATAACGGCGGCAATGCAAAAACAAGTACTTTAGAAATCCCTACTGCCTTTACCGAGTATCATTTGTACCGTGCCGATTGGACACCAACATCTGTAAAAGGTTATTACGATGATCAGCTGGTATTTACTTATACCAATGATGGCAAAGGATCTGC
This sequence comes from Mucilaginibacter sp. P4_D1, assembly GCF_056401935.1. Lineage (NCBI taxonomy): Bacteria > Pseudomonadati > Bacteroidota > Sphingobacteriia > Sphingobacteriales > Sphingobacteriaceae > Mucilaginibacter > Mucilaginibacter sp. P4_D1. The sequence goes on along the minus strand of NZ_JBFUIJ010000006.1, from coordinate 65,832 downwards.
AGGCTGGCCTTTTGATAAACCTTTTCACGTATTACTAAACCTTGCCATTGGCGGTAACTGGGGCGGTGTACAAGGGGTCGACGATAGTATTTTCCCCGTTTCGATGCAGGTAGATTACGTGCGTTTTTACAAAATGACTACAACAAATTAGTGTCGTGTCAACGATAAATTGACGGATCGTCTTTAGCCCAAAGTCTAAAGTTCTAAGTCGAAAAAGAGAAAATTCAACTTTAGACTTACGACTTAATACTACTGACTTAACACTAAAAAAAACGATAAATATTATCTGTGGTTTTGCATCGGCGTTAAACCGGTTTTGAATCCCTTTTTCCTATAATTTGCGCTAAGTATTCTAAAAATATGAAAAAACATTCGCGATACCTGCTTGGTATTTTAGCCATTGGTTTGGCTGTAACTCAATATAGCTGCAGCAAATCATCAACCGGCGGCAATGATACACCAACCACACCAACTAAGCCGGTTGATCCCGTAACTCCTGTTACTACCGATGTAAACATGTGGCTTACCACGGCAGATCAGGCGGTTTTGTTTAAGCAGCAAAATATCTCGCTGGTGTTTAATACCAACACCAGTACCAACCCTACCATTAACGTAGATGATTCAAAAGTGTACCAGCCTATTGATGGATTTGGTTTTGCACTTACCGGGGGCAGTGCTTCGCTTATCAACTCGTTAAGCGAGGCCAATAAAACTGCGCTGTTGAATGAACTGTTTAAAACCGATGGAACCAATATAGGTATAAGTTATTTGCGTATAACGCTTGGCGCATCTGACCTTAGCGCGGCACCTTTTAGTTATGACGATGTAAGCGGAGACGTAGCCCTTACTAATTTTAACCTTGATAAAGAAAAGGTGGATCTTTTGCCAATACTTAAAAGGATATTAGCCATAAACCCCGATATAAAAATACTTTCGTGCCCCTGGAGCGCCCCCGCATGGATGAAAGATAATAATAGCTTTTATGGCGGCAGCTTAAAACCCGAATATTTTGATACCTATGCCAAATACTTTGTAAAATACATTCAGGCGATGAAGGCCGAGGGCATAACCATTGATGCTATTACTCCGCAAAACGAGCCGCTTAACGCCTATAATAACCCCAGCATGTTAATGCTATCGGCAGATGAGGGTAAGTTTGTAAAAAACAATTTAGGGCCTGCATTTAAAACAGCCGGAATTGCAACCAAAATAATAGTTTATGACCACAACGCCGATCACCCGGAGTATGCTACAGATATTTTTGCAGATAAAGCAGCGGCCGATTTTGTTGACGGCGCGGCATTTCACCTTTACGGCGGGTTCATCAACGCACTTGGCACCGTGCATGACCAATACCCTGCAAAAAACATCTACTTTACAGAACAGGCAACCTTTGCCGGCGGCAACTTTGGCAGCGATTTAGCTTACCATGTAAGCAACCTTATCATTGGTGCTACCCGTAACTGGAGCCGTAATGTTATCGAGTGGAACCTGGCTTCAGACCCTAACCAAAACCCGCATACCGTAGGCGGATGCACTTCATGTTTAGGTGCAATTACCGTTGGCACCAGCGTATCCCGTAACGTATCCTACTATATTATTGCACATGCATCAAAATTTGTAAGGCCCGGCGCAGTAAGGATAGCATCCGATTTGGTAAGCAATGTACTAACCGTAGCTTTTAAAAATACCGATGGCACCAAAGTGCTGGTTGCTTTAAATGCCGGAACTGCCGACCAGCCTTTTAATATTAGTTATAAATCAAAAATGATTAACACATCGTTAAAAGCCGGAGCCGTGGCCACCTATATTTGGCAGTAACCTGTTAACTCAACATAAAAAGCAAAAGTTGGATGCTATAGTTTTTTAATACTGTCTCCCCCCCCCCCCTTATTGTTGCCCTCACGCAGTGCATCGGCCTGCTATGTGTGCTAACCCGCGTGGGGGAAATTTACGTGGGGCAGCAAACCTATAATAATGCCATGCTCAGATCTATAGATATTACTTATATGCAAAGAATGGGATTAGTAAAGTTGGCAATATCTATCAGCGATTAATTCGGGCCATTGGTGATACAGGAGCAAACTGCCAAACTCAACAGGCCCTGCCGGATTTCTTTCTGAACTAATCGTATCAATGGCGGTGTTAACCTTTTGGAACATGTAAATACTTACCGAAATTGACAATCAGATTTTTAGCTGTTCATAACATACTGTAGTCTCTGCCTCTTTTGAGCCATATTGCCAATGCCATTACAGCCGGTAATATGGAAGAAATATTTATAGCGGCGTAACCGACAATTTATAAATCCAAATCGGCGATTAACGCAAATCAGACAGGAAATAGTTCGAGATTTGTACAGTAGCCACCACAATTCAAAAGCTTCTTAGTTAATTCTAAGAGGCTTTTTTTTGGAGAAATCTCAACCGCATTTTTACGGGATTCTGAAAACTTGTTTCATTATGTGTTTAGATGAAGTGAATGGACGAATTACGAAACCCTCCGCGCTTATAGCAATCAGGTACAAGGACGAGCGTAATAAATACTTCCCTGATTATCTTCTATGATGATATACGGTGTCATGAACAGCAATTATAATCAACACTATGGTTGCTATCCCCCCAAATGGTATAGTAATTATAGATAGCCAGAAAAGAGATCCAATAGGATTAAATATTTTTCCAAAGGCAATTCCCGCCCTCACGCAATCGTCGGTTCCTGCTTCGTTGATTTGACAACCCAAACAGTAGCCTATAAAACCGGCCAACATCGATATCAATATCGGGGATAAAGCTATTATCAGAATGTAAAGATGATATAGCAGTACTTTTTTGATGCTAACTGTTTCCGGGAATAGGTAAGGCTTCATAATTAGCAAGATAAAATAATTTTCGTATGGCCTTGTGCTTTCCTTCTTAAAACACATTTTAAACTGGTACAGTAGAGGAGTGAAAGTCCTTTTGTTGCTGGTTCGATCTCTGCTGATACTACAAATCAAAAACTTCTGAATGAATCGGAGGCTTTGCAACACTGAATCTTCTACGAAAATTAAAATAATTTTACCTGGCAGAATTTTCCCGAAATGTTGTGGGGAATGTCTATTATCTAATAAATATAATTAATTAATGACTTTTGATTATTATTTCTTTTAAATTAAAAAAAGCGTAATTTCTAATTTTATTTTTTATTTGATTCGGTTTTCCACCGTATAGCTTGCGTAAAAATACGTTCCTGAACACGTACAAACCCTATTGTTATACAGTGCATTAGCAGATAATTTTACCCTCATAGGTTTTCGGAAAATAACACGGCCCCTGATCCGTACGTTCCCGATATCTCGCCCCAATTATTCTAAAGATTAAATATTTGTTAACTAATAGATATTGAATGCTTATTGTAATAAGTAATAAAATACTATTGTGCAAATATTAAAAAGCTCCTGAACTAATAAAAAACCTTTATCTGCCTTATTATATGATCCGTACCGCACTTCAATTTATACAAAGCGAACTTGAAGCCTACATGGTTAACCGGGAGAATGACCCCGGCAGCTATAAAACAGGCAACGTGGTTGATTTGAAACCCATTGTTTTACCTAATGGTAATATCAATATTACAGATTCTACGCATGTTACTATTATGCTGGTGAATATTGAGGAGGAACGAAGGGAAGGTAAGCAAGCCTACTATTTACCAACACCCGATAAAAAGTATTTAAGGCTTAATCCTCCGGTTGAAATTGATTTGTTTCTGCTGTTTGTTGCAAATAATTCCGACTACCCAACCGCATTGCGTGATCTATCGGATGTTATTGGCTTTTTTCAATCACATTCCGTGTTTGACAGCCAGGGTTACCCTTCTCTTAACGCCTCGGTAACCGATGCCGTTAATAAACCCTGGCAACTGATAGACAGGCTGAGTTTCAAATTGGTTAGCCTGACGTTTGAGCAGCAAAATAACCTTTGGGGCATGTTAAGTTCAAAATATATGCCAAGTGCGGTTTACCGGGTTAAGCTCCTTACCGCGTTTGAAACCAAGGGCAATGATGTGGTTACTTCGGTTAGTGAACTTGATTTTGTTGAAAACTAATTAAAATTATGGCAACGCTAACAGTAAAATATTCGCAACTGCTCACCTTGTCGGTAATGCAACAGTTTTATAGAAACGGCATTTGCGCGGCGTACACCACTGCCCCCAAATTGGATTTCACCATAGTGCCAACTGATGAATGCCTTACTTTTTTGAAAGCAAAAAATATGGTATTTAAAAATACTGATACCACCGGTGGTTTTACCATCATGGCACGTACCCAGGGTACCAATCTTTCAGATAATCCCCTTTTGAAAAACAGGGTTACCAATGCAGATAAACTTACTTTTTTTATGCTGCTGAATAATCGTAACGCGGTAAATTTTGATTTGCTGCCAACGCAACTGACGGCCGGCAATATCTATTATTTCAGCAACCAGGTAGTTGATAATGCTGCCTTGCGTACCAATCTGCATTTATCAAAAAATAAACTTGGCGTTGATGGAAACAACGACCAGGTAAAAAAAGCGGATGCCAATTATAAGTACAGTTTTGCTGGCGTTGTAACAACTGCCCAGGCAGTAGTTAAACACCTTTTAACGGGCGTAACCGTTAATGCCACATCGGTTATTGTGCAAGGTACAAACTCAATGTTATCGTTTAACCTTTCAGCATTGCCGTCGGGTCGCTGCCAGTTACTGATCAGCAATGTGCTTACCGATTCATTTTATTTTTTGGGTACTATGGCCAGTCAGCCTGTGTTCGGCATTATCGAACTTATCCTCGCTGCAACATTAGCTGCCAATTATAGGATAATTGAAGCCGACCAATCGTTACTGCCCGCACGGCCCAACTATACTGTTTTGTTTAAAAACCGGCCAACCTTTTGGCGTTACAATATTCAACTGCAAACTACCAGTCCTATTTACCTGGAGATGGCTAAGTTAACTCCAGCACAAAAAACAGACTATATCAATCAGCTCAGTATTACCTGTAATGATGCTAGTATCAAATTCAAGCTGGCTTCAAATACCGATCTGAGTTTTGTGTTTGTATCGCTGGCTAATATTCCACTGCAGGAAAAGTATATCCTCTCGTCAAGCGCCACCGGTGCCCCGCTCGTTTTTACACTATACAAACACATTACAACCAACAAAACCGAGATAAAATCAAACCTGGCGTACCCGTCAACAGGCGTCATCAATGCAAGCAGCCCTCCAGCTATTTATTCAGACATATTTATATCACTTTAAAAAACACTTTAAAAAACAATAAAAATGGCAAATTACAGATCTCCAGGTGTATATGTAGAAGAAATATCCACCTTACCACCTTCAATTGCAGAAGTAGAATCTGCTGTACCCGCTTTTATAGGCTATACACAGATAGCTACTAACCTGGCAACAGACGATCTGGCCGGGGTGCCCACGCCCATCAACAGCATGGCCGATTATATTCAACTTTTTGGGGGGGCGGATGTTGAAAGCGCATCAAACCTGGCAATAGCGGTTGACGAGCAGCAATCAGGAGGCAAAACAACTGGTTACACCGCTAAACTGACGTTTGCTAACTCGGGCATGAGCAAGCATATTTTGTACCATGCGGTAAAACTTTATTTTGCAAACGGAGGTACACGCTGCTATATCGTTTCAGTCGGGAAATACAGTGGAAGCATTTCGGAGACCGATCTGGAAGCGGGCCTTACAACTTTGGGCACAACAGAAGGGCCTACCATTTTATTGTGCCCCGAGGCTATATCATCGGCTACGCCCAACACCTTTAACCAGGCTATGCTTTTACAGGCATCAACCCTGGGCGATAGGTTTGCCATTATTGATACCGCGATAACAACTGTACCTAAAAGTACAAGTTCGGTAGCCTCGGATACCAGCGCTACCATTACTCCTTTACCAGCCGGGCAACCCGAAAGTTCATACGGAGCAGTGTATTATCCATTCCTGCAAACATCTTATAATCATAATTTTAATTTTGATGCACTTACCATAACCACTTACACCGTTAACGGAGCAGTGCCAAACCCTGCAAGCCCCAACGCCGGTGTAGCGCTTGGATCACTTAAAACTACCGTTTCGTTATTATACAACGCTATTCTTGCTCAATACCAGGGCTATTTTATTACACTGCCTCCTTCGGCAGCAATAGCAGGTGTTTATTGCAATGTAGATGCAACCAGGGGTGTTTGGAAAGCGCCCGCAAATATTTCTTTAAACGCGGTAAACAAGGCCGTAATATCGGTAACGCGCGGCGAACAGGACCTGCTGAACATAAACGATCAAAGTGGAAAATCGGTTAACGCGATTTTGAACTCACCTAATTTTGGCACATTGGTTATGGGCGCCCGCACCCTGGACGGAAACGATAATGAATGGAAATATATTAACGTTCGCCGCTTTTTTATAACTGTTGAACAGTCTATTAAAAATTCCACTGCATCATTTGTATTCGAACCTAATACTTCAACAACCTGGGTTAAGGTACAGGCAATGATATCAAATTACCTGTTTTTAAAATGGCGCGATGGTGCACTTGCCGGAGCTAAACCCGACCAGGCCTATTTTGTAAACGTAGGTTTGGGCAGCACCATGACATCGCTTGATATCCTTGAAGGACGAATGATTATTGAAATTGGAATGGCTGTAGCGCGGCCTGCCGAGTTTGTAGTGCTTCGTTTCGAACAAATGCTGCAAACATCTTAATGTCGTGTCAACGATAGATTGACGAATAGTCTTTAGCCTAAAGCCTTAAGTTCTAAGCCAAAAAATGAAAAAAATCAACTTTAGACTTACGACTTAGTACTATTGACTTAGCACTAATCGCAAAAAACAAGTATTTAACTGTATTATAAAAACATCAACAACAATATAAAATGGCAAATTACCCAATTCCAGTCTTCCATTTCAGTGTTTCATTGGGGGGCGGAGCACCTATCGGTTTTTCAGAAGTAAGCGGGCTTACGCAAGAGGTACAGGCAATAGATTACCGTGATGGCTTAATGTCATACACCACCTTGCCGCTTAAAAGACCGGGCCTTAAAAAAGCAAGCAATATCACTTTGAAAAAAGGATACATTGAAAAAGATAACAATTTTTATAACTGGCTCAACAACAGTGGTAATCCTGGCGTTGATCGTCGCGACCTGACAATTACCATGTTGAACGACGAAAACAACCCGGTTTTTGTTTGGAGTGTAACACAGGCATGGCCGGTAAAAATTGAAGGCCCCGGTTTAAAAGCAACCGGTAACGAGATAGCAATCGAATCGATTGAAATAGTGCACGAAGGAATAGTAGTAGCAGCAATTTAAAATGGCAACCTATTATCCACCGGGTGGCTTTTACTTTAAAGTGGAATTTGTTGGGGTAAGCGGTGCCGATAGCGATACCGAACAACGTTTCCAGGAAGTTAGCGGTTTGACAGTCGAAGTTGAAGTGGAGGAGTTGCGCGAAGGAGGCGAGAACAGGTTTGTTTACAAATTCCCAAAACGGGCCAAGTATCCAAACCTGGTTTTAAAAAGAGGATTGTTAAAAGGCACCAAATTGCTTGATTGGTTTCACTCTGCCATGAATACCTATTTTACAGTAGTTGTTTATGACTTTAAACCGGCTGATATGCTGATAACACTGATGGACGAAGCAGGCCAGCCCTATGCCGTCTGGAACGTGGTACAAGCGTATCCGCTAAAGTGGTCTACTTCCGATTTCAAAGCTACAGATAACTCTGTTGTTGTGGAAACGATAGAGCTCGCTTATCAATATTTTGAACGAAAAATGTAAAAAGCTATGCCTGTACAGATAAACGAAGTAATCATCCGGACGATAGTTGATACAGCGCCGGTAGGCCAGGGAGGTCAGCCGGCGCCGGCGGCAAATAACAATAGCTCGGAATACGAAGCAATTGAAAAAATACTTGAAATAATTAAAGAAAAAAACGAACGCTGATGGATACGCAAAGCGCGGCAATGTTGCCCTTTAACCTTAAGATAATATCGACCGATGAGAATGGTATACCCAGTTTAGGCGTGCCCTTTTTGGCCATGTTTAATCCTGAAAACATAGCCATTAATGAAACCATTGACTGGAATGAAAAGAAGCCGGTAGGCCAGGCAGGCACCGACCCAACTTTTATTGGCATACAACCCCGCACCTTTACCATTGACCTGACTCTTGACGGAACCGGGGTAAATACCAACGGTGTAAAAATTCCGGTTACAGCGCAGGTGCTTCTCTTCCGGGCGGCTACAACCACTGTTAATGGCTTAATTCATAAACCTAATTACTTACTGATTCAGTATGGGTTGTTTATCTGCAATTGTTCTTTAAAATCATCAACGGTTACTTATACCATGTTTGATATGTTCGGTTTGCCAATACGGGCAAAAATAAGCGCCACCTTTACCGAACGGACGCCACAGGCATTGGGCGGCATATTAAGCATGCTGTCGTCGCCCGATCTTACGCATACCGTACAGGTAAAGCAGTGGGACCTGCTGCCTTTGTTAACCTACCGGATATATAAAGATCAAAGCTATTATTTGCAGGTAGCAAAGGTTAACAAGCTTAAAAATTTCAGGAAGCTCACGGCAGGCAGTTCGCTCATTTTTCCGCCGATTTCAAACAAATAAAAACCCCAATTTAATCAGCTAAGTTATGTTAGATAGTTTACCACCGGGTGCTGCACATGCAACAGATTTGGTTACCCAAAAGGTTCTTATAAACGGGACTGCATTGAGCACCAGTGTTTTGCTTTCGCGGATTTTGGTAAATAAAACTTTTAATAAAGTTTCATACGCTAAAATTGTGTTTTTGGATGGATCGGCCTCTGATGCCGACTTCCCGCTTAGCGATGACGATACCTACAAGCCGGGCAATACGGTGGAAATACAATTAGGCTATCACGGGCAAACCGACACTGTATTTAAGGGGATTATTGTAAAACATGCTATTAAGGCAAAGCAAAACGGCGCTTCGTTGCTTACCATTGAAGCAAAGGATAAGGCAATAACACTAACGGCAAACCGAAACAGCGCGTACTACATTAATCAAAAAGACAGTGATGTAATCACCACGCTGGCCGGCAACCTGGATACCGATATTGACGACACCGGAGTAACCCAACCCCAACTGGTACAGTTTGACGCCACCAACTGGGATTTTATACTAACCCGCGCCGAAGCCAATGGCATGCTGGTACTTGCCGACGATGGCAAGCTGGTTGTTAAAAAACCAACCACAAGCGGCCCGCCGGTATTAACCGCAACTTATGGGCAAAGTATTTTTGAGTTTGAGGCCGAAATGGACGCTCGTCGCCAGTTTTCTTCAGTTTCGAGTATTTCATGGGATTATACACAGCAACAGCTTGAAAAATCAGGCCCTGGTAGCACTTCATTCGGCGACAATGGCAATATTCAGGTTTCTGACCTTGCTACGGTGTTGAACGCTCAGGTGCAACTGAACCACCCGGGACATTTAACCCAGCCGCAGTTGCAAAACTGGTCCGATTCGTACGAGATGAGGAACCATCTTTCTAAAAATGTTGGCCGTGTGCGCATCCAGGGAAATGCCAAGGTAAAACCAGGCACCATGATAACCCTTGCCGGTGTTGGCGACCGTTTTAACGGCAACGTGTTTGTAAGCGGCATTATGCACGTTTTTGACGGCTTTTGGTCAACCGACGTTCAGTTTGGCTGGAGTGAAGACTGGTTTTATAAAAAAGAAGATGTGATGAACAAGCCTACCTCCGGATTATTACCCGGAGTTAATGGCTTGCTTATCGGCACCGTGCTGGATGTTAACGACACCGATCAAAGCCAATACCGCGTGAAGGTACAGGTGCCAACCATTACTTCGGGCAGCGACGGCATTTGGGCCAGGGTGGCCACGCTTGATGCAGGTGCCAATCGCGGAACTTATTTTCGTCCGCAGGCTACTGACGAAGTGATCCTGGGTTTTTTAAACGACGATCCGCGTGAGCCTGTTATACTGGGATACCTGCACAGCAGCAGCTCAAAAAAATCGCCCTTACCGGTAGATAGCGGCGCCGAGCAATATGGCTTTGTAAGCAAACAGGGCATAAAGCTCATCTTCGACGATACCAATAGCCGGCTTACACTGTCGGTAACCACGCCAACGGGGCAAAAATCCATCATCCTTAATGATTCTTCGGGCGCTTTTGCAATGACTGATGAAAATCAAAATAGTATTAAAATGGACCCGAGCGGCATTACCATACAAGCAGGTACCGGCAATGTTATCATCAAAGGTACTACCGTAATGATTAATTAAAGTTTAACAATAAACAATATCAATATGCCACCAGCTGCCCGCGTTTCTGACAATCATGTTTGCCCCATGGTAAATCCCGGCGGTGTGCCCCATGTAGGTGGGCCGATACTGCCGCCCGGTGCGCCCACCGTATTAATTGGCGGTACGCCGGCCGCAACGGTTGGCAGCATGTGCACATGTACCGGGCCGCCCGACAGTATTATAATGGGATCATCAACAGTGCTTATAGGCGGTACGCCGGCCGCGCGACTGGGCGATTCAACGGCGCACGGCGGCACCATAGTTTTAGGTTGCCCCACCGTACTAATTGGGGGTTGATTAAAAAAAAAATTGAAAAATGGCTATTACAAACCAAACTTTTTTAGGAACAGGGTGGAGCTTTCCGCTAACATTTCGCAGGGAAACGGCAACCGTAGATATGCTGACTAATGAAGCTGACGTGCAAAGCAGCATCCAGATCATAATATCAACCATAAATGGCGAGCGGGTGATGCTGCCCAATTTTGGATGCAATTTGCAACCCCACGTTTTCGATGTTATGAATGTACCCACCATCGCCATGATACAAAAAATAGTAAACGATGCACTGGTTTACAACGAACCAAGGATCATCGTGGAAAGTGTTATAGCAACGCCCGACGAGGTAAATGGCGTATTGAACATCAATGTGCAGTATAGCATTATAACAACCAATACGCGGTATAACTATGTGTATCCATTTTATATTAACGAGGCCACCAATATTGCTACATAATACCTATCTGCCAATAAAATAGATTTTTTACACCAATGGCCCTTAAAGCCAGGACATCAAAATACTCTTAAAAATGGAAAACTGTAATTGCCATACCGAAATAATACTGAAGGGTTCGGGCCGGTTGGAGCGTTATCTCGAAGCCCTCGACCCATCCTATGTGTCGATTGATGGCAGGAGCTTTGAGGATTTGCTATCATTTGCCGCGGCTTATGCCGATCAGATCAGGTTTTATGATATGCCCGGCGATGAGGTAAATGACACTACGCCGGCAGCAAAAGTTAGCTGGGCTGAATTTTTTAAAAGAGATATGGCTGTAATTGCAGCATCGGTTGCATCTGTCAATCTTGATAAAATCAAGAACGATTACGAAAGCATCAGCGAACGGATATTGCTTGACCCTTCGGCCGAGTTATATACCGATTTGCTTAACCAAATAGTAACCATTGCCGCGCAAATTGACCAATGGTATACTGCTGCCATTCCTCAAAATCCCTTACACACCGATATTGACCTGGCAGTTAAATCATCGTTGAGTGCACAGCTAAAAAAATTAATTGCTTACGAGGAAGGCTTTATAGTAGTTGATTCAAAAACGGTTTTAAATATTGATTTTTCAAAACTGCAAAATAAGGAGGAGTGGGGTTTAAATGCTGCTGTTAACCCCGAGTTTGATATTTACCTGGGCACGACACCCGAAGCCCGGATATTAAATGCGGTGCCATATGTTGATGATATTTTCCAGGCATTTTTTAGTGTTATCAGTAACATTGTTGATGACGCACCAGGCTACCTTACTTTTGCCATTACGAAATATCCTTCGCACCAGCCTTATATGGCGCTGTATATTGCATTTCTGCAATTATTTGCCCTTGCGCAGGAGCAGATGAACGGACTCACCGGCCGCATGCTCGATTTTTATTACCGTGATGTATTGCGCCTTGCCCCAAAAGCAGCAGTGCCCGATAAAGTATTTGTAATATTTCAATTGGCCCAAAACGTTGCCGAATATGATTTGCCACAGGGCACATCGTTATCTGCAGGAAAAGATGCATCCGGCGTAGACCAGGTTTACCAGACAGAAGCCGATTTTGTTATTAACCAGGCCAATGTAAGGGAGCTTAAAAATATATTCATACAAAAAACACCTGTTACTGCCGATGAAGCCAACAAAACAGTTGCCGCAGTTTATGCCAATCCGGTAGCAAATTCAATGGATGGTGAAGGTGCAAAATTCACCATTCCAAATTCAAAATGGCCAACCTTCGGGTCGGGAGGCGTTATGCGAACTGCCCCCAAAAATATTTGCGAATATATCAGCCAAAAGCAGGCCGCGCTAACCCCGCCAAATAATACCGAAATAGGTTTCGCCGTCGCATCGCCCCAGTTGGTATTGCAGGGAGGTACGCGGCTTATAAAATGCAGCATGCCGTTTGATTTTTCCAAATTCCCGGTGAATGCGAACATGTTGAAGAGCCTTAATTTGCAGGTAGTATTAACCGGCGAAAAGAGTTGGCTAAACATCAGCCGGCAAATGGACAAGAAAGAGGCTGAAGCTATTAAACAGGTAATGGACTTCGGTTTATTTCCTGCTCCCGATCCAACCAATGGCTTCCTTTCAGAAAGCGGCTTTTTCCTTGCCCAGGAAGAGGATACTAACGGCAAACCAGTAACGGGTGTATTGTACATTTTTATGCCGATATCCGAACAAGGTATTGTGCCGTTTAATGCCAAAACGCACACCGGCAACTACCAAACGGCCTATCCTGTTATGCAGATTTTAATGGGGTCGGGGCTTGGTTTCCCGGCAAGCTTTTTCCACGGCCTAAAGGTTGACAGCCTGTCGATAGCTGTGCAGGTGGGGTCCATTAATGACATAAAAAATAAGAGCCAGGATATTAATAATGATGGCTTAAAGAAGGTTAACATTCAAACCGATACCGGCCTGGTAACGCCTGGTAAACCGTTTGATCCGTTTACTAAAGTACCTTACCAGGGCATGTCGTTTTATATTGAAAGCGATGAAGTGTTTAATAAGCCGCTGGGGCAGCTGTCAGTAAATATAACCAAGTCTATTCCCGAGGAGAAGGATTCCGATTACTCATTTCCATATAATGTGAGTGTACTCGCCCGAAATAATTGGAAACAATTAATTGATTATAGGGGTGGCGATTTCTCGACCTATAGCCTCACGTTTAATATATTAAACGTGGCTAACCAATCAGACGCCGGCCAGGTTGTTGAATTTACTGGAGTAATTAACGAGGCGGCAAGCACCGCTTATCATTTTCCGATAAGCCTTAACCGTTCGCCAATTGAATATTATACCGGTTATGATATAAGTGCCTATAAAAATTTTATCAGGATTGATAACCAGGCCAACTTTGATGATGATATTCAATCATTAATACGGGATGCGCCTAAATTCCAGATACAGGGGCTCTCGCTGAGCTACCAATCGGTATTAACCGCGCTCGACCCTAAAATCGACCAGTTTTTTCATATTTATCCATTTGGCACTGTTGAAACTTATATTACCCCTCCAGGTACCGAAACTGTAAACAAACAATTGATATTGCAGCAAAAACCGTTGATGGTCGACGCAAAAAACATCCTTTTGCCACAGTTTACCTTTTTAAACCCCACAGCGGTTTACAAAGACGTTGTGTCGCGTAAGGGTTCAAAGATACATACAGAGCTACTCATTAAATCGGCCAAATATTCAGGCGACGAGACACTCGACAGATTAATATATGACGCCAGTGGTTTAAACAGGATAATTAAAGGTGGCAATAACCAATATTCCGACACCGTACAGGAAGAAGGGTTGCTATTTATCGGTGTGGAAAAATTACAACCGCTGCAAACGCTCTCCTTACTTTTTGAATTTGCACCGGGAAGCGCTATAAATGAAGATGACGACCCACCAATCATCAATTGGTCGTACCTGATATATAACGAATGGCGGCCGCTTGAGGCCGAGTGCCTGATATCCGACAGTACCTATGGCTTCCAGACCACCGGTATTGTCAAGCTGAGCGTTCCTGCTGATGCCAACGACAGCCATACGATAGTTACTAATGGCTTGTACTGGTTTTGTGCAAGTGTAACCAGCGAGTCGGATCGCATTCCGGAACTGATCGATATAATTGCACAGGCTACCGAAGTTGTTTTTTATGACCAGGCGAACAGTCCTTCGCATTATAATAATGCACTGCCTGCCGGCAGTATCAGTAAATTATCAGTTGCAGTTTCGCAGGTAAAGGGTGTAACACAGCCGTACGCCTCGTTTGATGGTAAACACAAAGAGGAAGGAAAAGAATATTATACCCGCGTAAGCGAAAGGCTAAGGCACAAAAGGCGTGCAGTTACCCCATGGGATTATGAGCGCCTGGTGTTGGAACAGTTTCCTGAAGTGTTTAAAGTGAAATGTATCACTAACGTCGACCCCGGATGCCTGTGCCCGGATCCTCCATCTTTATTGGAAACGCGGGATACTAACCTGCTGACAAGCCCCAAATGCTGCGGACCGGTTAAATCATCCGGCAACGTTTTAATTGTGCCTGTTCCTAATCTTAAGAACAATAACGCCGAAAACCCGCTTCAGCCTAAAACAAGCCGGTTAACCCTCATCGAGATAGTAAACTATTTAACCCCCTTAACTTCACCATTTGTAACGGTGCATGCTAAAAATCCGGTTTATGAGCAGGTGATTGTGTTTTTCAGGGTGAAATTTTTAAGCGGGATAGACAAGGGATATCATCTGCAAAAGCTGAACGAAGAAATTGTTCAATACCTTACGCCCTGGGCATTTAATGCTGAAATTGAAGCTGATTTTGGCAAAAAAATATACGCGTCGTCTATAATCAACTTTATACAACAACGCAGCTACGTTGATTTTATCACCGACTTTTTAATGGGCGTTTGCCGCGACGAATGCTGCGTACCCGAAACGCCGGATACAACCACGGTTACCGCAGAAAACTTTGTGACTGCCTTAAACCAGGTATCGGGTTGTAACGATATTGAAGCATTTTTGAAAAATCAGGGTTATTTTATCGGCGATGTAATTGCAGAGCCGTCAACCCAGAGGTCGCTGCTGGTATCTGCGCCAAAACATATTATCCTGCTTTATGAAGCCCCGAAGGAATTAACCGTTTGCGAAAAGCTGCAAAAAGCAGTACCGCTGCCAGTTCATTTTCCAACTCCGGTTGTTGTTGAAACCCCAGTCGAACAAACGCCCGCACCGGCACCAGCGCCATTTGCTGCACCTGAGGAGGCGGCAGCGGCCCCTGCAACTAAAGAGGTAAAACCGGCAGCAACCGACCTGGAGAATAAGCGTAACGCCGGTGAAATAAAAGAGCTTGCTCCGCAGGAAGCCGCTGTTGCAGTAGAAAAACACAATGTGGTAGAAGAAACCATTGAAAATTTTGATAAGGCCTTGGGTGCCCAAACCAAAAACATTGCCGAAAAGGGCAAGGCGGCGGTTAAGAAAGCAGAAGATTTTATTAAAAACGTGGTTAAGGGTAAATCTTCGGGCCCGGAGCAAATTGATCCGGCGTCAGACACTAAAGCGTTGCCTCCGGCAGATGATCAATCTTCAAATAGTAACAAGTTAAAATAATAACCAATCGATCCGTAATCATCTATATAAAATCTATTCCTATGCTTACTCCAGTTTCATTAATAAAGGCAAATCCGCTTCTTCCTGCCGAAGATTACCAGGCATTGCGTTCACAGGGGATTAAACTGATTGAACAATTGGGCAGCGATATCTGGACAAACTATAACTATTCGGATCCGGGTATCACCATTTTGGAAGCTGTATGCTACGCTATAACCGACCTATCATATCGGACTGACTTTGATATTAAAGACCTGCTGGCTCCGGAGCAATTGACCAACAATACCTGGAAAGAGATTTTTTATACCGCCAAGCATATTTTGCACAACAGCGCGCTTACAATTAATGATTATCGTAAACTAATCATTGATATTGAAGGTGTGCGCAATGCATGGCTTACTATGAGCAAAGATTACGAGGTGCCTATTTGGATTGACTATAACAGTTTTGAAAAAAGGGTGAATTATGATTGCGACTGTGAAGACAAGGAAGAGGAGGTTTGCTACGGGAAACTGGGCCTTAACCAGGTAACCGTTCCAGCCGCAAAAACCGCACGCGAGGCAAAACTAACACAGCTGGAAGCTATCTTGACTAAACTACAGGCAAATTTGGATAAAAAAACCGCCGCGCTGAATGCCTTGCCGCCGCCGCCTGATACGGACTATATAGCTTTAGATAAATTAACAGCCGAAATAGCCCGGTTAACCGACGAAAGAAACATTTTGTTGGAGGAAATAGCCGATGCAAAAAATCCAACGTTTGTACGTCCCGAAATTTTGGAAATGGAAGGCTTGTACAATGTAATGGTTGAATATGAGGAGGATGTTATTGATGCCGGCAAACGCGAAGAGGTACGGCAATTGGTTATTGACAAACTGGCTGCAAACCGCAACTTGTGCGAAGACTTTTTAAGCATCGACGCGGTGGAATACGAAGATTTTGGGATAGGAGCCTCAATAGTGCTGGAAGAAAATGCCGACCCGGACCTGGTTTTGGCGCAGATGTTTTTTACCATTTATAAATATTTTACGCCCTCGGTGCCTTTTCACACCATACAGCAAATGCTGGACAAAAATTACGAGGTGGATGAAATATTTGAGGGGCCTGCATTGGAACACGGATTTATTGATTCGACGGATTTGGAGAAAACAGACTTGTTCCGCAATATTATGTTATCTGAATTAATATCCGATATCGCCAATATTCCGGGCATTAAGGGAATTACTTATCTGCACCTGCCATTTACCGGCGCGGCCGATACCGATACATCCGGCAATCTGTATTTTGATGCCTGGGCTGATAACCTGCAAAGCGAACGTAAAATTGCACGTATCCAACCTGCCAAATCCCAGGTATTGTTTTGCAAAGAACGCCAGTTTATTACCTACTACGCAGGTAGCAACAGCGACCGCAAACCCGATAAAATGCTTCGGCTTTTTACCAATATGAAAGCCGTTGAACGTAAATATAAACTGATA
The DNA here is from genome assembly GCF_056401935.1 of Mucilaginibacter sp. P4_D1. Taxonomy (NCBI): domain Bacteria; kingdom Pseudomonadati; phylum Bacteroidota; class Sphingobacteriia; order Sphingobacteriales; family Sphingobacteriaceae; genus Mucilaginibacter; species Mucilaginibacter sp. P4_D1. The sequence goes on along the minus strand of NZ_JBFUIJ010000006.1, from coordinate 48,645 downwards.
GGCGCCGAACTGGATTTTGCTGTACCTAACGGCGAATACGTGAACCTTGAAGACTATTACCCGGTTACTTACTCGTTGCCGGTTACTTACGGTGTCAGCGAGCGTGGCGGTCTTCCGGCCAACGCCGATTCTGGTCGCACGGCACAGGCGCTGCAACTTGGCGGCTACCTGCTTTTTTTTGAACAGGTATTAAAAGATTACCTGGTGCAACTAAACCACCTGCGCGAGCTGTTTAGGTTTGATGACGAACCACGGCACACCTATTTTACTACCGCGCTTACCGAAATTGAGAATTTAAACCAGTTGCTGATTGATAAAAACAACCACGGCCCTCAAAACTTCGACTTGGTAGTAAAGGATTTTGAAAAAGTGATTAAAGGCCTTACCGAAAACCACGATTTATTCCGCAACCGGCGCAACGGTTTCCTTGATCATATGCTGGCCCGTTTTAGCGAAGACCTGACCGACTATGAGGCCCTGATGAAATGGATGGATCCGAAAAATGCAGATGCAAGGTTAATTGGCGATAAAACCCGCATACTCAAACAAGGAGAGTATGAACGCATCAGCAGCGATAGGGCCCAGGCATATAATTATGCACTCCCTAATACCTGGGATTCGGGCAATGTATCGGGCGCCGAGCGCCGCATAGGGCGGCTTTTGGGTTTCGAAAATGTAAAACGCCGCTCGCTTGTTCCTTCATTCCTGATGAGCGAAGCGCTGTTGGTGCAGGACGATCCTTCGTCGTCGCCTAAACAAAAACTAACAAAAACGGGAGTGCCATTAAATGTTATTAAAATAATCGATCCGCTGGAAAATGAAACCGTGATTTTTACAAGTGTTGAAGTAATGCAGGGCTGCTGTACCGAATTGTTGATGGAAGATATTTTGGAGCATGCCGATGACCGTGCCTACTTTAAATTCAGCGACGAGGTAAAAACACGCAGCCGCAGATCTGCCGGGTTGGTAGGTAAATTCTGGTTCGAATTGTATGACAGTACCGACCCTGCAACCGCAGTACTGCTGGGCACCAGCGAAATGTTTTCGAAAAAAAGCGACCGCGACGAGGCCTTTACCAAACTGGAGAAGTTAATGAAGCACATTAACGCCAACGAAGGGATGCACATGATTGAGCATATTTTGCTGCGCCCTAAATTAGATGAGGTAGTTGATGAAACCGGAAGCGACCAGGCAGTTAGTCTTTTGGATATTTGCCTCAATAGCTGCGATTTAAACGCAAGCGATGATGAACAAATTACCGAGCCGCCTTACATCAAAAAAATAACCCGGGTCCCTGCCGCAAAATGTTACGATAGTATGCCATGGGTATTGCAATATATAAGGTCGGCCACTGAGGACAATGTTACACAGCCGGGCGAAGACCTGCCTGCCAGATCTATACTTTATCAGAAAGTTTACCTGGACGGCACCAACCCGATGCTGCTGAAATTCAGGAAATACGAAGATATGGTTCAGCGCATCAAGGATTTGAATGAATTTGGTTCAGAACGGATAAATTATCAGATAGTTGCCGATAATGGAAACCCGGCCAAATATGGGTTTATCATCAATGGTGCAAACGGGGTGGTTTTGGCACAAAGCCTTTACCTGTTCAACAAAAGCACCGATACCACCGATACCTTTGATATTGAAAAGGAGATTGCTGTATTGATGGAGTATTTTGGCTACCGGCTTTACCTGTATTGCAATTCCTATCCCTGCGATGCCTCAACCGATCCGTATTCATTCCATACTACCGTTGTTTTGCCTTGCTGGCCAAAGCGCCTCCGCAATCCATCGTTCAGGAACCTGGTCGAAAAAACCATCATATCCGAATCGCCCGCGCATGTTATTACACGCGTGATGTGGATAGGTATTGAAGAAATGCAGCGTTTTGAAAAAGCTTACGCCGCCTGGCTGGTTGAGATGGCACAAACAGAAGTGCCCGAATACGATGTGGTAAACCCGTTGGTTGATGTACTTAACTCATTGGTGCCCTGCGGCGTTTGTGCCGACGACTGCACGCACGAAAATGTGCCTAATGTAAATGCTGATAAATGACACATGTAGTTAACCGGCTGCAATTTGAGGTAGTATGTTCTGATGAAGAGCTATCGCTAAACCTGCGTCAAAATTTTGCGCAAACGGTTCAGCAGGAGATCGCACAGATTATTGACGAAGTATGTTCTGAAAGTGTGGGAGAGGATGAATCGATAAAAATTGACAGGATAGAACTGGACATGGGATCTTTCAGCCGGCATACATTCGGAACTGATTTCAGAACCGTGTTTCGCCAGAAACTGCGGGCCGAATTGGCCAAACAGCTGGCAGCCATTCCCCCGCAAAGCAGGCAGATTTCGCGATTACTATCGGATACCGAAATGCTTTTGTATTTCCTGTCCAACGGCTCCCTGCCCTGGTTTGCAGACGAAGGTGGCATCAACCTCGACGAAATATTCCGCAACGTGGCCCTTAATCACGCCGAAGTGCTAAAAAGCTTTTTTGCACATGTAAAATCAAACGAAAACATCTGGAAAAGGCTGGCCTGGCAATTTAATGCATCATCAAAAGAAGTAATTATAAGTTTATCGGCTGAACTTAAAAAGGCTCAGGAGGTATTTTTAAACTGGGTAACACAAATTGTAAGTAAGATAACTGCTCCCGGCAGTTCCAAGGTTGATTTTGCCGGTACAGATATACAAAAAGAATTTAGCGATATAAATGCTATCATCATCAAAAATGCACCGGCAATATTTGCCTACAGTAGCAGTATTAATGTTTTGCAGCAGGTATTTCAATCGCACATAGACGAAGTTTTTAAGGCAAATCAGGCCCTTGCAGATGAGGCCACAGCCGAGCTATCCGTTATTACCGGCATTAGCCAGCCCGAGATCGGAGTTTTGGCAGAAGCTAAACGGCCTACACAAGACGATCCTGTAATAGCATCCTCTTCGACCGGAGCCGCGGCAGATGATGTTCAAAAATATTCAGTTAAATACGCAGGCATTGTATTGCTTGCTCCTTTTTTTAAGCCATTTTTTACTCAATTAAATTTGCTCGACGGCAAGGAATGGAAGAGCACAGAATCGGCATTCAGGGCGGTGCACCTGTTGAAATTTCTGGCGACCGGGCAAAAGAAAGTGCCGGAATACGCTCTTGTATTCGAAAAAATACTATGCGGTTTGCCGGCAGATATGCCCGTACCCCTTGATGTAATTTTAACTGATGAAGAGATAGCCGAATCGGAATCACTTTTAAAAGCGGTAATAACCCATTGGAACGTACTCAAAAACACGAGTACTGATGGCCTGCGCGAAAGTTTTATAAAACGCGACGGATTGCTGACCCGAAAGGAAAATGGCTGGCTTTTACAGGTAGAAAGAAAAACGCTTGATGTACTGCTGGACAGTATACCCTGGGGCTTTTCGACCATAAGTTTAGTATGGACCCGCGATTTGATTTTTGTTGAATGGTAATATAATGATATGGCGAAGACAAAAAAAAATATTGAGCCAACACCCGCTGAAGCCGAACAGGCAAAGCCCGAAGTAAGCATTCTTAACCGTAACGCCGACACGCTCACGCGCGAAATTACCTGGTTTGCAAATCTGGTGAACAAAAGTCTCCAGGATTTTTTTCCGCGCGACAAAGCGGGCGAAAGTTCGCAAGACCCCATTGCCGGTGCGGGCTATATTTTAGCTGATGCCCCGGTTCCTGATCTTACCAACGACCACTCCGTTTATGCCGATTTTGTAAACTACTATAAATTAAATACCGACGAAAGGCTGTTGCTGATACTGGCACTTATTCCGTATGTGCAACCCAATTTTCTGGATCCCTTTTTTTCGGTAAACAAAGCGCTCGGGCGTGGTTATACCGAATTTGGCGGCGTAAAAGGCAGCCGCCACAGCGGCTTTATACCTACCATTGAAACAGCCATGTTTTTATTGGCAGGGAATGACCTGGCGCATCGTTTTAAACTGAGCCGTTTGTTTGAGACTGATCACGTTTTGCTGGCCCACAATATATTGCAACTGGATCAGGGCAGCAGTTCCGAACCTTTTTACAGTAGCACCATAACCGTTACCGACGAATATGTTGATTTTTTTACCTCGGGTAACTTGCGTAAGCCCCAGTTTAGCCCCGATTTTCCGGCAAAAAGATTGACAACAGGGATGGAATGGAGCGACCTGGTGGTTGATGAGTACACGATGCAGCAGTTGGACGAGATACGCATCTGGCTTCAATATGGATCAATCCTGCAAACCGAATGGGGGATGAATAAAAAGTTGAAACCAGGCTACAAAGCGTTGTTTCATGGTTCGCCAGGTACAGGCAAAACGCTAACTGCTATGCTTTTAGGGAAGTTATTTGGTTTGGATGTGTACAGGATTGATCTATCCATGGTGGTATCGAAATACATTGGTGAAACCGAGAAAAACCTGGAGAAGGTTTTTAAAAAAGCCGAGAATAAAAACTGGATATTATTTTTTGATGAGGCCGATTCGCTGTTTAGTAAACGAACCTCGATATCCGACTCGAACGACAAATACGCCAACCAGGAAGTAGCCTACCTTTTACAACGACTGGAGGATTATCCGGGCCTGGTGATATTGGCCAGCAATATGCGCAACAACGTAGACGAAGCTTTTACGCGCCGCTTAAATTCAATTATTCATTTTCAGAAACCGCAAAGCCGGGAAAGGCACATGATCTGGAAAAACGCCTTTAGTAAGGTATGCACACCGCCCGATGAAAATCATTTGGAACAAATAGCACGGCAGCATGAACTTTCGGGCGGTTCCATCATGAATGTTGTTCATTACTCGTCGTTGATGGCTTTAAACAGGGGCGATAAAATAATTGCAGTCGACGACATTTTGCAGGGAATAAAAAAAGAATTCAAAAAAGAGGGAAAAACTATTTGAGACAATGCAGAAGTTGAATTTCAATATGGAAGAATACCCCTGATTTTTTAATAAGAACAGAAAACGACTAAACGATGAAACGGTACAGACACAGGTCATCAGGCGGCAACCGGGCAATCGCATCTTCCGGTGCGGTAAATATACAGCGTAAGCTTACAGTTGGCGAAACAAACGACCCAATGGAGCATGAGGCAGATGATATGGCCGATAAAATAATGCGCACGCCCGAAAGACCGTTGGTTCAGCGTCAGACCGATGATATGGATGATGAAGATATCAAACGCAAGCCGTTATCTGGCCAAATAACTCCTTTTATCCAAGCAAAAGGCGATGGTGGCGGTGTGGTTGCCAGCCCTGCCGTTGCAAACGGTATTCAAGCCACCCATGACGGCGGTAAATCAATGGACAGCAGCACGAAAAGTTTTATGGAAAGCCGTTTTGGCACTGGTTTCAACGATGTGAAAATACACAACGGAGCCGAACCGGCCCAGTTAAGCCAGACCCTGAATGCCAAAGCATTTACCGTAGGCAATAACATATACTTTAATGATGGCCAATACAGGCCGGAAACTCCTGAGGGCAAACACTTGCTGGCTCATGAGCTAACACATACTTTGCAACAAGGCACAGCTATTAAACGCAAGCCCGCTAAAACAAACTCCCAGGCAACTACCAACAACACGCCCACGGCGCCACCTAAACAAACCGGGCTGAACAGAACTTTATATGTAGTTCAAAATGACGTATGGAGAAGCTTGCCCGCTGCAGTCAGAACGGGTGCCGAAAATGAATTGAACAGGGTGTTTGCTTTTGTTGGAAAAACGGCAGGCGAAAAACCTTTTAGCATTAAAATTTTGAGCTCCGATCAACTTCCCGAACAATTCGACTTTTCGGAATCAATCGTTTCGGTAATTCAGGAAGATGTGGGCGCGTATCTCGACAATGCTTTTGCACTGCAGCAAAAACAAATTGACGATTGGCTCACCACTCAAAAAGTACCCGTTGGCAAAGCGGCCAGCCAATCCCGCGAAGCGCGATCGCCCGAATTGATAGGACGGGGCGGCCAGTCAAAACATATAATCAAAGAAGGTGCAAATTCATTTGCCATACCACAAATGGCAGGTGCCGTTGACATGCGCGAAGTGGTGAAATCGTTTTTAGAAAACATTGATTCGCTTTTGGCCGATCAAATGGTCAAACTCCCTGGTAACGGAACCGACATTGCTAAATGGCCGGCTACCGTAACATCCAAAAAAGGAACAACAAGCTGGAACCCTTTAGATATGCTGGGCCCGGCGCTTGGCAGGGCCATAGCTCATGAAGCAAGGCACGAATATATCGGAGGCTCGCATTCCGAAACGGGACTGGGTAAAGACAGCGCGTTTATTATCGGAGAAAAAAACTCCGAAAATTTTTCAGACGAGGATCAGAAAGCTATCATAGCAAAAATACATGGGCTGGAAAAAGATCAGGGCAATACAACTGTTGTGCCTACATTTCCCCGAAGCTCAAGGTCAAAAAAAGATCAATTCCCATTTTAAAAATGAAAGCCCAATAAAATTAATAACAGGATAATTTAAACGATATGCACGAAACCGCTTCAATAGCTCATCAACCGCAAAGCAGCCCGGCTGCTTCGGCCGTTGAAGTTGCCCCGGTAAAGGAGCAACACTTTGAAAAAGAAGAACTGCTTATTGATAGGTATCCTATTCAGCTAAAACTTTCTGTTGGTGCGCCAAATGATCCGTTTGAGCACGAGGCCGATGAAATGGCCGATAAAGTTATGCGGATGCCCGAAAGCCGGGACGTACAGCGTAAACCAGCAGATGCTGCGGACACTTTTGATGACGACCAGCTAAGCCTTAAACCGCTGGCTGACCAGGTAACACCCTTTCTGCAACGATGCAATTCGTGCAGCAGTCACGATGATGAGCATGTGCAGCTTAAGCCAATACCCCCGGTTGTGCCATTTGGCTATCATAAATCAATGCCATCCTGTGTTGATGATTATGACGATGAGCACGTTCAGCTTAAACCACTATCAACCCCAATAGCACCATTTATACAACGCTGCGGTTCCTGTGGCGATTATGATGATGAACATGTGCGGCTTAAACCAATAGAGCCCGTTGCGCCATTTGGCTATCATAAATCCACAGGACCTGATGTAGTTGACGATGATGAAGATGAGCGCATTCAGCTTAAACCATTATCCAGCCAAATTACGCCGTTTATACAACGATGCGGATGTGGCGGTTATGACGATGAACATGTGCGTCTTAAAGAGGAATCCGCTCCGCAAACCCAACCCGCGGTCAGCAAAAAAAGTGATGGGTCGGGCACAGTTGATGATACGCTATCTAACCGGATAACATCAAGTATGGGCGCCGGCAAACCAATGGAGGCCGGTACAAGAGCTTTTATGGAAAATCGTTTCGGAACCGATTTTGGAGATGTTAAGATTCATAACGGCGACGAATCGGCTCAGATGAGCAAGGCTTTAAATGCGAAGGCGTTTACCATAAAAAATAATATTTACTTCAACAATGGGCATTATCAGCCAGAAACGGATACCGGCAAACATTTGCTGGCGCATGAACTAACGCATGTAGTGCAGCAAAACGGTTCTGTACAATTAAAGCGCGAAACGGATGAGGGAGTAAATAATAAGTTTGATAAAACAGGTACAACGGTTATTCAGCGTGATACAAACGGACAGGCAGCACCTGTTGCGCCGCAAAGCGCCAATAATAACCCTGCGTCGGCTCCGGCCGCTCCGGCTAATAATAGCGGAGCTTCTGTAGTACCAGGTACGGCAACCGCTGCGCCGCAAAACACAGTTAAAGCATCACCTTTAAAAGCGTCGGCACCTGCGGCAACAGCTTCAAACGCTGCCGGTGCGCCAAATGCAAAAACAAATGGCGCTGATAAACCCGGTAAAATGGAAGCTCCGCCGATAACGGCCACCGGCAATCCTGCCGATGTACTTGAAGCATTGCAAAAAACTCCGGTTACCGAAATTGCCCAGGCATTTAACACGGCTAAGGATGCAGGAGCGCAAAGTGAGGAGATGCAAAAGGATGATTCAGTAAAACAAATACCAATAGTTCCGGAAGCGAACGGCAGTCCCTATGGTGGGAAAAATGGCAGTAAAAAGAAATATTCGATAAGCAAGGAATCCGCTTCTGCAAAAAATACTTACGAGGGTAAGGGAGGATGGAGCCCGCCGGCCAAAACGGAGGTTGCGGTTCCACCTGTGCCGGCATTTGTTCCGTCGAAACTGCAAACGCAACCTACTACGGAAGAGCCTAACCAGGTTGATCCTGCCAGCGCCGAAAATGCACTCGACGGCGTATCATTTGACGACAGCGCAATACCTGACAAACTGGACAATGCCCCGGTTGTGCCGTTAACCGGCGAAGCCGACGCCAATAACATTAACGATGAAACTAAGGCGCAGGCAGACGAAGTAGCTACAAAGAAGGCTGCAGCAGCCATGGAGATAAACAATGATTTTGGCGAAAATAATGTAATACCAAAACCATCGGCCAATAACATAAAAACCAAACGCACATTTAAGGTCAGTGCAGGCAGGGGCTCTACCTTGAACGGCGGCAACGCGGTACCGGCTGAGCTTAAAGACAAGATCGATGCATCGGCAGCCGGCCACATCAATACAAAAATTGGCGAACAAACACAGAAATACGCGCAGGAAGAAATTTTATACCGCAATAAAATAAGCGCGGGTAAAACGGATGCGGACAAGCAAATAAATACCGAGACCGCCAAATCAAACCAATTGCAAAACAAGGCGCAGGACGATGCTCAAAGCCATGTAGGAGCCTCGCGCATTGAATGGCAAAAACGGCTTGATGAAACGGAACTAACTTTTCAAACCAAGGCCGGCGAGGCAGCGCAAGGCCATATCGACAAGGTAAATACAGAATCTAAAAAAGGAAATGATGAAGCCAAAAAGCATTACGACGATGCTAATGACAAAGTAGCTAAAAAGAAGGCCGAGGCAAAAAAAGAAGCCGACGATAAAAAGAACGAAGCCCGAAATGAAAGTAAAGGATTTTTAGGCTGGCTTGCTGATAAAGCCTCGGCCTTGATAGACGGTTTAAAGAAAGCGGTTAACTTTATTTTTGATAAGCTACGCGCTGCAGTTAAATGGGCTTTTGAGAAGGCCAAGGAACTCGCCATGGCGGCAATTGAGCTGGCCCGCAAGGTGGTAGTAGGCCTTATTAAGGAGTTTGGCGAAATATTGAAAGGCTTTGTCGACGTTGTATTTGCCGCATTCCCTGAAATACGCGACGAATTAAACGCGAAAATTGATGCAGCGGTTAATGATGCAGTATCCTTTGCCAACCAGGCATTTGATATTTTTAAAGAGGTAGTAGCTGCAATAATTGATACTTATGCCGCCATTGTTGATACAGCGCTGGCCATTGTGCAAAAGGCCTGGGATATCACCTTAACGATTACAGAAGCAGTTGTGGTGGCATCGTTGAAGATACTGGACTTCCTATTAGATATTGAAAAGCAATATAAACTTTTCAAGGCCATGATTGACGGCTTTATGTTGATATGGAATAATCCGCAAATATTAGAAGATAAGGCCAAAGAGTTTTTACAACCTCACATACAGGAAATACCAGGCAGCGCCCAGGGCGCAGTTGAAAAAGCGCTTGCAGTAGCCGGTTTGTCGGCCGCTAAGCACCTTACCGGTATCATGAAATACCTTACCCCAACTGTAAACGCTTTGGTAGCCGATTGGTGGGGACAGGCTAAAAACATGATCTGGTTCCTGATCTGGCCGTTCGCAAAAGGTAGCCCGCTGTATGAGGACGGACCTAAATTGTGGCACCTGATACCACAAATGTGGACGGATTTTAAAGCCGGAGAGTATAGCAAAGTTACCGACGAAGGCCTGGAATGGATGCAGGCGCTGAACAATACAGTTGGTGCATTTGCCGGCTGGATAGCCATAGGCGGTGCTGTGGTAGGCGCGATATTGGGTGCCATATTTGGAGGTGGTGTAGGCGCTATTCCGGGTGCCGGTGCAGGTTTTGAAGTCGGTGTGGCCATTGGCGAAGGCATTATGGCTTCAATGGTAGCAACTGAAACCCTGGTTATCACCAAGGCTGTTTATGATCTCTCGGTAACCGATGATGACGGAAAAGAATCGCCCGCGCCGCCACCTGAGCCGAAAAAGGTTGAACCCCCCAGTGATTCTGAAACCAGGAATGAGGCGCCACCATCAGGCGAAGGTGCCGAAAAACAAGGCCCGCGTATGTACACCGCCTCGCAGGTTAAAACCGGGCGAGACAGGATACTATTTGCTTATCAACGCATTGCCAACAGCGGCTTAACGCTGGGCATTATGCTCGCGTTGTTCTTGCTGGGCGCTATAGGCGGAAAAATTGCCGAAGCATTGTCGGCCGGCTTAAAGAAACTTGGCGGCATATTATCCGAAGCGATGCCTGAGCTTACCGAATCAATGAAAAGCCTTGCAAAAGGCGTAAAAGAAAGCAAGCCCGTACAGGCAATTGATAGCGCATTAAAGGGTATAAAGGAAAGTAAAACAGGTCAAAAACTCAGCGAAGCCAAAACCTCTTTTAATGAAGGCAGGGCCGGAATGAAGAAGAAGATTAACGCGGCGAAAAGAAAAATAGGATTGGGCGAGCCGGAAAAACCTGTTGTTGAAAAAGGAACCGAAAAACCGGGAGAAAATACCGGAACAAAAGTTGAAGAAACAAAAGAAGGGGTAACGCAGCATCCCGAGAATGAAACACCAAAAACAAAGGAGAAAGCGGTAGAAAACGAAAAACCGGTAGAAAAAGTAGGGAATACTGAAAATCCGGAAGCTGCTAAAACTGCAAAAACGCCTGGCGAACGCGAGTCGGGTAACCGTGTACCCGATCCAGAGGGCGAATTTTATGAATTTGAGCCTGGCGATGTGATGATGGCCGGAGATGCAACATCAGAAGTGGATGCCGCCAGGATGTACAGAAGCTCAATAAACGAAACTCCTGGCCGGGAAGTAGGAATTTATCGAAATACCGAAACCGGAGAATTTGTGGTGATCCAGGGGAATGAGGATAACGTACACGTTAAAGGGCCGGCCGGCGAAATAGAAGGGCCTACACCTGGCCGGGCTCAAAAATGGAAGGAAATTCTTGATGATCAATCCAAAGATAAGTTTGAGCTGGTATCCCATTACCACCCCGTTGGCGAAAATGGCTTTGTAATGCCCCAGGACAGGCTGCCAAGTGGCTCGGCAGGAGATTTTGGTTTAATAAGGGATCAATCCGTAGGCGCGGGCAATAAACCGGTGACCTCAAAAATTGATTTCAAAACACCACGAGGGAATGAATTTACCCTATTCTCCTATGAACCGGGGGTTGAAAAACCATATAAGATAGACTATCCGGACCCTGTTAGTATGAAGAGGGAAAAACTGGAGTTTAGCACTTTGCAGGAATACCACGATTGGATGAAGAATAATCATGGGATTGATATGGGCCCTGCTGGTTCTGAATTGCCTGCACCATCTGGCGGCACCGCTGCTAAACCGTCAAATCCAGCTAAAATTTCCGAAAATCCTTCAGGCGAGCGGAAGGTAACCCACGAGACCGTAACACCCGAAAATACAGGCAAAGGAGCTACTGTAGTTGATGAACCGGCAGAAGTAAAAACCGGTATAGAAGGCGATACGAACGAAGTGCCCGGAAAATCGCCCGAAGAACTGCCGGAAACATTTCCTGAGGAAGCGACTGAAGTTTCACCGGAAGAAATTGGGGAAGTATCATCCGAAAAAACCCCAGAGGAGGCCCCTAAGGAGGCCTCAGATCTACCGGCTGAAGAGCCCACCGAAACACCAACCGCGGATACTGCCGAAGAAAAAAATGCACAGGAATTTGCTGAGAAGGCCCAGAATGATGAAGGCGTGGTAGCCAAGGATAAAACCGAAGACGGCCATGATTTAAAAGTTGACAAAGACGGGAACGCGGCCAAATGTACAACCTGCGCAGCCCTTGAGGTTAAATACAAAAAAGCGCTTAAGGATAATCCTGATTTAAAGGCTGAGTTGAAAAAGGTAAAAGCTAAGCTGAAGAAAAGTCCGAAAAGCAAAGCTGCCCTAAAAGAGTTGAAGACCCTTGAAGCAAAGTTGAAAGAAGCGGAAAACTTTGCAAAAGTTCAGAAAAATTTGCTGGGCAACCCCAAAAAAATTAAAAAGTTTTATGACGAATACAAAGCAAAAAAGAAGGCAGCTGGGCAAAAACCACGTAATTTTAACAATTGGTTCGATGGTAAGTATAACAACAAAACAAAGTTAAGGAAAGGCGGCTTTAAAAACACGTTAAAGGGAAGATTGGGAGAGTACCAGGCAGATTTGCATTTAAAAAATGCGGGTTTCGAAAAATTAAACAACGGAGGTAAACTGATAGATTATAATAAGCCACCGCAGGGAAAAGGGTTAGATGGTGTATGGAAGAAAAATGGCAAGATTTATGTAACAGAAACCAAATATGGAACTGCACAGTTAAAGCCTGGCCAAATGTCGGATAAATGGATAAGAGGTTATCTTGAAACATTGGATAAGGCAACAAGGGATGAAATTAAGGCCGCTATGAAAAATAAAACGCTTGGAAAACTGCTTGTAAAAGTTGATGAACGGGGAATAGTGACATTAGTACCAATTGCACCATGATGAAACGAGAGCCATTGCTAAACCTGGAACACCTGAAAAGCTGTTGTACTGAGTTTGAAAGCGAAATTAATGAGAATAAGGAGCAGATTGCTACCAGGCCACCGGAGATAAAAAGCTGGGATACGGTTTACGCGTTTCTTTATGATGCACAGTTGAACTACGCAATTTATAAATACTCGGCGGGGAACAGTATAACAGAACTGGTGCCGTTGGTAACAGAAGCGACTGAAAATTATATTGCCTATCAAAATTACCCGCCAGAAGACAATACTTCGATGAAAGATTTATTTTTGGTGTACCAGGAATACCTGACAATCTTATCGTTAAATATACTTGTTAAAAGTGGCCGCGGCCTGATGGAAAAACTGGCAGCGGTTTGCGATACTTTAGGAAGCGATAAACTGACAGACAGGATGATATCATACGTGATACCCGGAAGAAAAATGAGCAGTAAACTGCTTTGGCCAAAATCATTCGAGAAACTGTATGCTGTTTTTGATGCGAAAAGTGAGCAACAGCCCGATATTATTGCAGAATACCTGTCGGGCTGGTATAAAAGCATGAGCAAAGCTCCCTGGTACAATTCGCATAAAAATACCGAAAACGAATGCGCCTTTAATGGTTATTGGAATTTTGAGTTGGCTGCTGTAGTTTGCTTATTAAATATTGATGACACATTATTCAGGGACAAACTTTTTTATCCAAAGGATTTTGTAGACTTTAACCGAAACTTGTGATCATATAAAAACCATTATGGATGCGAAATCAAATACAGGCAAATTTAGCAGTGAATACATAGCCGGTGAATATGCTAAGCTGCTTGAAGATGTAACTGATATTGACAACCGGTTGAAAGATTTTAAAGCTCTTTTAAAAAAAACGGTGGAGTATAAAGCCGATTATTCACTGGAAGGGCTAAAGTACGTTGAGCTGTTGCTAATGCATTTAAACCCATCTTTTGAAGAGGATAGCGATCTGTTACTCGAAGCCGCCTATTATATTGGCGAAACCGTTAAAAGAACGTTCAATGGCACTTGGAGTATATCCGATGATGAAGAGAATTTTCCAGATGGATACGGCCAACCTATAATTACAGGCTATAACGCTTACGGGGATTTTTATCCTTTTATAGAGATGGAAAATTTTATAGCCAATCCATCCATCGGCTATTTTAAAAAAGTTATTAAATAGCTGTCAGGCAACCTGGGCATGGAGTTTTAATGGATGAAGATTGCGAAATAAACAACTTATAATTGGTTTACCTCCGCGCTCGAGCCGCTAATTTAAAAGCTTTATGTAGTTTCGAATGTTGCAGATATTCTTCGCTTTTTAAAAACGTAAAGCTGAATTTGTAAATCCAAATCAGCCATTAAACTTCAATTACCCAGCAGGGAACTTGCAATTTGTACAATAGCCACAGCACTTTTGTGCATAAATTTAATGGTGCGACGGAAGGTTTCATTCATCCTTGTATATTTGATACACCAATACCCCCATACCCATATATGAAAAAGCTCATCCTTTTAGTAGCAGCAATTGCTGCATTAAGTTTCAACTGCTTTGCCCAAAAAACAACAAAGCCTGCTTACGATGCCGCCCTTGCCAAAAAATTGGGTGCCGATAAATATGGGATGAAAAAGCATGTAATGGCTTTTTTAAAGGAAGGACCTGCCCGCCTTACAGATTCGGCAGCGCGTATGCAATTGCAAATGGCCCACTTAAAAAATATCTCAAAACTGGCCGATGAAGGCAAGTTGGTTGTTGCCGGCCCGTTTTTAGATGACCAGCCCGTTAAAGGCATTTTCATTTTCAATGTAGAAACCATTGAAGAAGCAAAAAAGCTTACCGAAACCGATCCGGCCATAAAAGCAGGTTCGTTAATAATGGAATTGCACCCCTTTTATTGCTCGGCCGCATTAATGGAGGTGGTGAAAATTCACCACACACTTGAGAGCGCAAGTTTTTCTGATTAAGGCGATGGACGTTAACCTGGTTATAGACCTGCTTAGGCAACAGGCCAGTCCCTCTTATTTGGCCGGCATGCAGCGTTTCGGCATTAATAACTCCAGGGCGCTTGGCGTTAAACTCCCGGATTTGCGTAAACTAGCCAAAAGCATAAAAAAAGATCACCTGCTGGCACAGCAACTTTGGGATACGGGTATCCACGAAGCCCGAATTATGGCATCATTGGTTGACGATACTATGATGGTTACCGAGCAGCAAATAGATAGCTGGACAAACGACTTTTACTCATGGGATCTATGCGACCAGGTATGTGGTAATCTTTTTGACCGTACCCTCTTTGCCATAGCCAAAGCCATTGAATTTAGCGCGCGGGACGAAGAATATGTTAAGCGTGCAGGTTTTGTTTTAATGGCCGAATACGCTATACACAACAAGTTGGCTGCCGACGATATTTTTATCCCCTTTTTTGCCTTGATGGAACGTGAGGCCTGGGATAACCGCAATTTTGTAAAAAAGGCGGTAAATTGGGCATTACGACAGATAGGTAAGCGAAACAGCACCCTGAAAATGGAAGCGATTGCAACTGCCAACCGTATTTTAACGCAAAATTACAAATCGGCTAAATGGATTGCCTCCAATGCATTGACCGAGTTGGCAAGCCATAAAAACTCCTTTTAAAATCGTAAAACGCTCTAAAAAAAGAACTTATCAGTCATAAAAAAGTACTTTTTTGTCATTTTAAAGGTTTTTTGCTACTTATTTAAATGTACAATCCTTAAAAGTATTATTTCAGTGCCCTTTTTTTGTATAAAGCTTTAAAAATCAGATTTTAACTCATAGCAATTGGCATTATTTATTAAGATTTTTTAATAAACGCCTGAATTACAAGTCGGTAATTTATTTTTTGTAATTGTCAGTATTAGAGTGGTTTATATCATTCCAAACATTATATTTGGAATCCCATAATTAATAAAAAAATAACAAGTTTAGTTTAAACATAAACAACCAGAGGTTGTAATTTAATTGATTTTGTAATTGTGGCACATATTTTACTAAGAGCATAAGGCATTTAGCTAAGTAARTGAGGTTATTTAAGGTATGAGTTTTTCTGAAGGGCACAAATTTTCTGACGATAGCAAGCAACATCTTGCTCAAATCATCGATAATATAAACGCCGGTATTTGGGAATATAACGTTACAAGTAAAAATATTAAATGGTCTGTTGGCTTTTATACCGTTTTGGGGTATGAGCCCGACGAAATAGAATGCTCCAACCACGTATTTTTCGAACACATACTATATCACGCTGATAAAACTGCTTTTTTGGCCGCCCTGAATGGCCAGCCATCAAACGCTGTCGCCCCCCTATATATAAGGTTGCTTACCAAAGCATCTGGTTATCATTGGTTTGAGAGTACTGTAAAAAGATACAACGATGAAACCGGGCAAATAATTTACGGGTCAATCATTAATGTCAATAAATATAAGCAGGCCCAGATTAAGGCTGCGCATGATGACCTGTTTTATAACGAGACCCTTAAAATTGCCAAATTGGGAGGGTGGGAGCTAAATACAAGTACCATGGTTCTAACTTTATCAAAGCAAGTGTATGATATTTACGAGCTGCAAAATCATGTAATACTTTCGCTTGATGAAGCTATTAGCTTTTTTGAGCCACCATATCGCCCGGTAATCAAAAACGCTATTGATAATGCCAGGGATTATTGTCAGCCTTATGAGCTGGAATTGCTTTTCAGAACGGCAAAAAATAATGTAAAATGGGTAAAGGCAAAGGGGATACCTGTTATTGACGATTTTGGAAAATGTATTACCATAAGGGGTATTATACAAGATATTGACAATAAAAAGCGAAAAAACCTGGCATTGGAATCGTCGTTAAATTTATTGACCGATCAAAATCGTCGTCTTCAAAATTTCGCTTACATTGTATCACATAACCTTCGGTCGCACACGGGCAATTTGCAATTTATGGTAAAGTTGTACGATGAAACAGAATTGCCCGATGACAGGGCCGAAATTTTGTCGCACATTAAATCCATTAGTGATAGTCTCAGTTCAACAATTGAGCATTTAAACGAGATAGTTCAGATTCATACTGAAATTACAAATGAACGCACGGAGATTGACTTTGAAACGCGCTTTAAAAATATCATATCGGCACTAAAAAGCAATATTGAAGCGCTTGATGCCACCATAGAGTATGATTTTAGCAGGTGTCCGCAGGTAAATTATATTCCGGCTTATATGGATAGTATTTTGCAAAATCTGCTTACCAATTCGCTCAAATACAGTTCGCCAGATAGGAAGCCGGTTATAAAATGCTATACCTTAAAAGAGCGCACCCGTATTTACCTGATTTTTGAAGATAATGGGGTTGGTATTGATATGGAGCGGTTTGGCGATAAAATATTTGGCATGTACAAAACCTTTCATCAAAACCCCGATGCAAAAGGTATTGGGCTATTTATTACCCGTAACCAGATAGAAGCACTGGGCGGCACCATTAAAGTAGACAGTACCGTAAATATTGGCACAAAATTTACTATTAGGCTGGTATAAATATTGCCAATTTAATATAAAGCAGATGATAGCAGAGCAGGATACCGTGAGGGTGTGCTTAATTGACGACGACCAGGTTTATACTTTCGGGTTCAAAAAAATGATTAGTTTAAAGGGGATTAATAGCCGGGTAATTAATTTTGGCGACGGATACCAGGCTATTAACTGGCTAAATAACCCGTTGAACGTTCAAAATTTGCCCGATGTAATATTCCTTGATATTAATATGCCTAATATGGACGGCTGGGAATTTCTGCATGAATTTGCGGAAATAAAATCCCAGCTGGGCAAAAAAATCACAATTTATATGCTCAGTTCATCTATTTACCTGAACGATATTTATCGGTCAAAAAATATTGCTGATGTTGAGGATTATATTTTTAAGCCTATCAATGAACACCAGCTTAACAGCATATTTGATTATATACGCCATCAAATTGACAACCGAAGGTTTAAAAACGAGACTAATTGAGCCCCGTTTAAAAGTGTTCTATTGTTTTACGTATGTTGATATTGCTACACTTCCAATTGATTTGATAGTGTCTTTGAATACTATCTGGATACTGCCTCCTACATCACTTATTTGTCCGTAGGAGGTAGCTGTATATGGTGTCAGCACGTTCAACTTTATCAGGTTGCCTTTTTGCAACCATGCACTCGTTGTGGATTGCCCTTTTATCCCGATGATTAAAGACGAAAAGGCCGCCTTTTTAACATAACAACTATCGGTTCCACTGTATACCGAACTTGAAGTACCATCACCTTTAAATGTTGTTTTGTTATTGGCAAGGCAAGGCGTAAGTAAACTGGTAAAAGTTTCAGATCCGGTACTTGTAAGGTTAGTATTAACTACTGATACAAGGCTGTAAGTACCTGTTGCATTAATCTTAATTGTTGTATCTGCTGTATTACCGGCACTATCTTTTTTACAACTATCAAACGCCAGCAATACTACCACACCAAGTAAAAATATTTTCTTCATGATTTAGGTTATATCCCCATAAAGATAACATTATTCGATATAACTTTCCAAAATTTTAAATCCACTGTTGGTTTCCAACTCAATTTTATCAATGCTTTTTGGCAGCAGGATGCACTCACCCATTTTTACAGGGTAGGTTTCGCCGTTATAGGTTACATTATAAGCTCCTTCAACGCAAACATGTACCACAAACGAGTCAAGCGCCGAGTAATCTTTTGCGGTGCTTTTATCAAAATCAAGTATGTTGGTGGTAAAGTACGGGCAGGTTACTAAATGAACCGTTTCGTCTTTTTGAGGTTGATATATGGTTTTATACTCCGGGTAGTGTTTATAGTCAATTGCAGCCAATGCCTCCTGGGTATGCAGTTCGCGTTTGTTGCCTTTATCATCAACCCTGTCAAAATCATAAATACGGTAAGTGATATCAGATGTTTGCTGAATTTCGGCAATTAACAATCCTTTGCCGATTGTATGCACACGGCCTGCCGGTAAAAAGAAAACATCGCCCGCGGTTACATCCTCTTTGTTCAGGATATCCATGATATGGCCACTGTTTAGCGCGTCTATATACTTTTGCTCGGTCATCTCCTGGTTAAAGCCAGCTATCAGCGTGGAACCCGGATCGGCTTCAATCACATACCACATTTCGGTTTTGCCGAATGAGTTATGGCGTTTTTTGGCCAACTCGTCATCCGGGTGCACTTGAACAGAAAGATCATCATTAGCATCAATAAATTTGATCAGTAAGGGAAAAATATTACCAAAATGGGCGTAAACTTTTTTACCAACAAGCTCGTCTTTATATTGCTCCAGCAAATCAGCCAATGATTCGCCGTCCAGTGCACCGCCGTTTACTACAGATACGTCGGATTTTACGCCTGAAAGTTCCCAGGTTTCGCCGCAGTTTGGCAAGCTGCCAAAATCTTTATGCAGATAGGTGTTAATCTTTTGACCTCCCCAGATCTTATCTTTAAATATGGTTTTAAATTTTAAGGGATATAATGCCGACATAGTAGTGTTGTTTTTTGAAACGCTAAGTTAAAAGTTAAATATAAAAAGCCCGAAATAAAATTAAATCAACGGGGTTAAATAGTTCGTTCCTGCAATTTATCAAGACACCTGCCGAGATGAATTGTTGCTTAACGATGGTAAATCTTGTTCAAGTATTAAACGCAGTGCGTCTGACAAATTCGCCATTAATTCATTAATAGTTTTACCTTGAGAGATCACTGCGGGTACTTCCGCGATCTGTCCAACAAGCCAGCCGTTTTCACCTTCCTCTATAATTGGGACATATTTCATATTATAAAACGTTTTTATGTGCCTGCCTAATTATTTCCATCGCGTAATCCAAGTCCGTTTCGTTTTCAATATACATTAGCCTATTTAAACGCCACCCGTCGTTATTTTTAATGATGATTTTTGAAAATGGGTCGATGTACTCTATAGGTTCCAAATGAAGTAGTACTTTCTTAATTTGAAGATGAACCTCCACAAATAATTTAACCCTTTCATCATCAATTTTAAATCGATATCCGATGTAAGGATCCGTTGCCTTATGTACAACATTTGGCAGTGACGATATGTTTTTGTGCAATTTTTGAAACATTGCAATTATCTCAGGTGGTTTATTGACTAGGTGATCTTCGATTGAGGTTTTTAACTTTTTCATTTTTACAAACTAAATTTAACAAAAAAGTCCGCATATTTCTATACGGACTTTTCTTATAAATTGAAATCAGGCAACTATTTACCCAATTTAGCTTTCAGGTTTTCGTCAATTGCGGCCAAAAATTCTTCGGTATATAAATAATCTGTGCCGTGTTCAACTTTTGGTTTAATGGTGATGGCTAAATCTTTGGTCATTTTGCCACTTTCAACAGTTTCAATACAAACTTCTTCCAAAGCTTTACAGAAATCTATCAGCTCCTGGTTTTTATCTAATATACCACGGAACTCCAATCCTCTTGTCCATGCAAAAATAGATGCAATAGGGTTGGTTGATGTTGGCTTGCCGGCCTGGTGCTCGCGGTAGTGGCGGGTTACTGTACCATGCGCAGCTTCGGCTTCCATTACAGTACCATCGGGTGTAACAAGTGTTGATGTCATTAAACCTAATGAACCAAAACCTTGGGCTACCGTATCCGACTGTACGTCGCCATCGTAGTTTTTACAAGCCCAAACAAAATTGCCGTTCCATTTTAAGGCCGATGCAACCATGTCGTCAATTAAACGGTGCTCGTAAGTAATGCCTGCTTCGGCAAATTTTGTTTTGTAATCGTTTTGATAGATCTCTTCAAAAATATCTTTAAAACGGCCATCGTATTTTTTAAGGATGGTGTTTTTGGTTGATAAGTACAAAGGCCAGCCTTTCATTAAAGCCTGGTTAAAACAAGCGTGTGCAAATCCTTTGATAGATTCGTCGGTGTTATACATAGCCAACGCCACGCCGTCGCCTTTAAAGTTAAACACTTCAAATGATTGCTCGGCGCTACCGTCTTCAGGAGTAAAAGTGATGGTTAATTTACCTTTTCCTTTGGTAACAAAATCGGTAGCACGGTACTGATCGCCAAAAGCGTGGCGGCCAATACAAATAGGGGCTGTCCAGTTTGGCACCAGGCGTGGCACGTTTGCCATAACAATAGGCTCACGAAAAACAGTACCATCCAAAATGTTACGGATAGTACCATTTGGCGAACGCCACATTTGTTTTAAGCCAAATTCTTCAACACGTGCTTCATCAGGAGTGATGGTTGCACATTTAATACCTACACCATATTTTAAAATAGCATTTGCGGCATCAACAGTTACCTGATCGTTAGTTTCATCGCGATACTCAATACCCAAATCATAATACTTGATATCCAGGTCAAGATAAGGGATTATCAATTTGTCTTTGATGAATTTCCAGATGATCCGGGTCATTTCATCGCCATCCAGCTCAACTACCGGATTTTCTACTTTAATTTTTGACATAGCTGACGTTGTTTCTTTATTTTAATGGCTTCAAATATATTAATTTGAGTTTATCAAACTAACTAAATAACACATGAAAATAATTGATGGCTGTTTAATGACGATTTATTGAAACAGTTTATTGTTTTTATAAACTTTGATGCTATTTTTATAAAATTAAACGTTACTACACCAACGGGCAGCTAAATCAAAGCCCTGTTATTTGTATTATGATAAAATTCATCGCTAAAACCGTTCTGATAATAACCCTTTCAACAATTTCCTTTTTAGCAAAAGCACAGGTTGGATATGACTATGCCCAATATGATATTGGTACCGCGGTAGGGGTTAACATTGCCGCTATGGCCGATGTAAATTCATTCACGGTTACTCCATCAGTTCACTTTAATTTTAATTATAACCAAAGCCCGTTTGTTAATTATGTATTTGAGTTACAGGTTGGCCGTTTAGAAGGTGGAACGCTGGAATCATCGTCGGGCAGGAAATTTGAAAACCACTTTACAGCCTTTTCATTCAGAGGACAGTTACAAGCTGGTGAGTTTTTGGATTACTCATCAAGTCCGTTCATGAATGTGATGAAAAACTGGTATGCCTCGGCAGGAATTGGCTATATAGTGAACCATATTGTATACAGGAGTGATGATAAGCGTGGATATATTATACCCGGCGACTACAATGCCCAGGTACCCTTTTTACCCGTAAGGATAGGATACGAATTTAAACTCTATAATCAATATAGCCAACCCAGTGTAAGAATTGACTTGGGTTACCAATATAACTTTGTATTTAGCGATAACCTGGATGGTTACAACTCGAGCACAGCTAATAACGATGCGTATGCCCAATTTACCATAGGGGTAAAATTTGCTATTGGCGGCGTTACCTCGTACCGTAAGCAAATTCATTATTGATACAGCAGGTAAGCACTTAATTTTTGCATTACTGCCGGTACCCGATATTATACTCGCTGTTTTTTTTGGCAAGGTTTTTACTGTATCTTTAATTACAAATTACAAAACCTATGAGCATTCAAAATATCAACCCCGGCAATGAAGATGACGATGCATTAA
Organism: Mucilaginibacter sp. P4_D1; assembly: GCF_056401935.1. Lineage (NCBI taxonomy): Bacteria > Pseudomonadati > Bacteroidota > Sphingobacteriia > Sphingobacteriales > Sphingobacteriaceae > Mucilaginibacter > Mucilaginibacter sp. P4_D1. Next base: position 26,430 of record NZ_JBFUIJ010000006.1, on the reverse strand, counting down.
CCGATAATGCCAGCGACCGCGACCTGACGCTGAAAGATGAACTTGGCGAAACTATTGACAAGGAAGACCTGAGTTATAACGAGGAAGAGGACAGCTTTGAATACGATGTAAAAAGCGACGACCCGGATTATGACCACCCGGATCCGTATAAAACATCAGTAAAAAATGGCGAGGACATGAACTCCACGTATGATGAAGCCAATCCCTATGATACGGCAGACGGTGAATACGCCAGTAAAAGATCTATTGAAACAGATGTTGATGACCTGGGGATGCATATTGACGATGGCGACATTGTTGAGGTGGACGCCGCCGATGCCGCCCTTGCCCATACACCAGAAGATGACAGGGACGACCTGGACGAAGAGGGGTATCCTAAGAATATTTAAGTTTTGAGGGATGAGTTTTGAGTGGTAAGTTAAAAAACAACTCAAAACTCATTACTTAAAACTCACAACTTGATTAATCAAAATCGAGATTAAAGCGATTGCGCAAATCCATTAGTTCGGGGTTGCGGGATGCCATATACTGAAATTTTTCTATTGAGGTGTAGGGCTTGCGTACAACTTCCTGTTCATCAACGCGTGCATTTACTTCGATAGTGAAGTTGTTTAGCTTACTTCGCAAAAAATTATGCATCTCTGGCCGCTCTTCTCTGAATAAATTTTCCTGCACTTTATTGCCCACCAAAATTTCAAATTCGTACGGCCTTATCATCCGCGGCGCGTTTGATGTAAAAATGGTAACCAGGTTTTTTTTACCGTCGGCTTTAACTTTAGCGGCAAAATCACTCCAGTATTTTAAAAAACTATCCATTGTAAAATCATCCCGGGAATCGCCTTTTATATACGGGTCTTCTTCTTCAAGTATTTCCTCTTCTGTTTTAGCGGTATCTGTTAACGACGGAGTTAGCGTACTCCTAAGCGGCATAATAATTTTAGGCTTTTCGGCAGCAGCTTCTTTTACCTGTACAGCTTGATTTGCCGGGGCGGGCTGTCCATTAGTTGCGGGAACTGTTTTGTTGATAGCCTGTGCAGCGCTTAAAACCGGCGCTTCACTGGCTAAATTAACTGCCGGCAGAGGGGTTATTGCTGGGGTATCAGGTTTTTTTTTTAATCCCCCATCTGCGATGGGCGTTGCGTTAAGTGGCGTGGTTGCCATATTAAAGGCCGAAGGCAGGTGGCACATTTTGAGCAGCGCCAGCTCTACCTGTAACCGTTGGTTTTTACTTAGCTTATAGCTGATGTCGCATTGGTTGGCAATATTCATGGCCGATAACAGGAACGATACCGAGCCTGCCTGCGATTGCTGCAGGTATTTATTTTTGATGCCCTCGCTTACTTCCAATAACTTTAAAGTGGTTTGATCTTTACTTACCAGCAGGTTACGGAAGTGTTCGCTTAAGCCGGCAATAAAATGCGCTCCATCAAAACCGCGCGACAATATCTCGTCAAAAAACAATAGTACTTTGGCCGTGTCTTCTTTGAGTAGGCTTGCTGTTATATTAAAGTAGTAATCGTAATCAAGTATGTTCAGATTGTCAATAACCGAACGATAGGTAACCTTACCGCCCGAGAAACTCACTATCTGGTCAAACATCGAAAGCGCGTCCCGTAAGCCGCCATCGGCCTTTTGGGCTATAATGTGCAGGCCATCGGGTTCATAACTGATATTTTCTTTGCCTGCGATAGAAGCCAGGTGGCCAGCCATATCATCAACCCTGATTCGGTTAAAATCAAAAATCTGGCAGCGGGATAATATGGTGGGCAGTATTTTGTGTTTCTCGGTAGTAGCCAATATAAATATGGCATAATGGGGCGGCTCTTCCAGTGTTTTCAGGAAAGCGTTAAAAGCCGCCTGCGACAGCATGTGCACCTCATCAATAATATAAACCTTATAGCGGGCAGCCTGTGGCGGTATGCGTACCTGCTCAATAAGGCTCCGGATATCATCAACCGAATTATTGGACGCGGCATCCAACTCATGTACGTTAAAGGAGTTGCCGTTTTCAAATGCCTTGCAGCTTGGGCATTCGCCGCAAGCTTCTCCATTTGGCTGCAGATTAGTACAGTTAATGGTTTTAGCCAGGATACGTGCGCACGTAGTTTTGCCCACACCACGCGGCCCACAGAACAAAAATGCCTGTGCCAGCTGGTTGTTTTTAATAGCGTTTTTGAGCGTATTGGTTATATGCTGCTGACCAACAACGGTTTCAAAAGTAGCCGGGCGATACTTACGGGCCGAAACAATGAAATTATCCACAGCCGCTAAGTTAATGAGAAATTAGGTTTGTTTAAAGCTGATGTTGGTAAAATTTTGGAAGGAGTATAGCGTTGGTAGTGTCTCAGTTTGATTTTTTTATTTAGCCAAGCCTACAATTTCTTCCAAAGTCATTATGTCTTTAGTTAACCCAGCTTCCATTGCAGGCGTCACTCTCAGTTTTGTATGAATCTTAGCAAAGTTATAATAAACGAAATGAAGTGCTATTGCTAAGCAATGATTTTCAACTTTCTTTGAAAACGCATTTGTTTTCCTGGTAAATCGTCTCATATGCATCCGCATAGTTAAATTTTGCCGCTCAATCATGCTTGTAGAAATATACTTGGGATCTGGCTTACCTTGTACTCTTACTTTTTTAGCACCTTTATATCTTTTTCTTTTATCATCACTCTCAATGGTATTATCTTCTGCATTTGAGCCGTATATCTTTACAAGTTGAGCAAAATCTACCCGCGATCCGAAAGCTTCGCTCACAGCCTCTAAATATGGCTTAAAACCATCCGTAGTCATCTGAACCCTGGTTTTTAATCTGCTCTTTATATCTTTCATTAACGCATACGCAGAATCTGCATCCCTATTGCCCACATACCAGGACAAAACAAGTTTGGTTTCAGGATCTATTCCAACCCACGTCCAGACATCGCCGGCTTTATGGCCTTTATCCTCTTCTGGAGTATTTTTATTTTTTGAATAAACGAAAGACCATATCTCGTCACACTCAACTCTCTTTGATTTAATATGATGGACGGTAGCATCATGAAAATCTAAACATCCCTTACCAACGTCAACTAATAATTTGGTAACTGTGTTTATACTAACATCAGCGACCCTCGAAGTTGCTCGAAGACTCATTCCCTCGACTAGTAAATTTATGATTTGAACTCTTTTGGCAAGAGGTAAACGATTCATTGTAAGCAAAAATTTGTAAATAAGGTCACAGTTGCTTACATTTGTGTAAGCAAAAAGCAAGATGGGACGGCTAAACCTCCATGGCCTCCGTCCCTAATCAACGCCCTCACAGCGAGTTTACTTGCAATGTCTTTAAAAACCGCATTTCTCCGAGTCTCAAACTTCGAAATGCGGTTTTTTATTTAAAAAATATCTAAATCTTCATCTATTTTTCGACTGTATATTTCTTTAATTGTATTATCCTGTTCATACCAATCGATTAACCCATACAAGTACCCCTTTTTTCCGGTATAAGTCAAACGTCCTAGCTTTTCATTCTCGCATAAATTATTTAATGCCAAAGACAAGGCATTAATATAGTTCTTTCGTTTTCTATCATCAGCCAGTTTTTCTTTCTCATTATAGAACATACATTCAAGTATACCTACAGTAGTCATGAACTTATCCTGATGCTTGAGGCATCTTAATGCTGTGTTTTTCCAATCTATTGGTTTTTCAGGATTCCCTTCTAAAATTCTTATAGCTTCATCAAGCTTGGAAACACAAGCGGCGAATTGATCCCGCTGCTGTTTTAGTGACTTTAAGGATGCACCTTTTAATATCTCAATTTCCATATGCGAATATATAGATTTGTATTGGCAAAACAAGCGAGTTTTTTATTTTTTTTTACCGTTCAATAATTATATTTGATCTTTATTTCAAGCGAACTCGTTCAGGGCAGCGAAACGACCAAATTACAACACCCGAACTATACGAGCCGAGATACTGCCGTACGCAACAGCGTGGGGAGTTTTCACTCGTATATAGGCGCTTGGTCGTGCCTGCTGTCCGGTGAGGCCCCACGCTTCTTATCTTAAATCCGCCAGGCAGGGGCTAAAGGCACTAAAGGCCTTATTGCACCATGCGAAAAATTATTACCACCATTGCTTTGTCTCTCATAATCATTGGCTGCACAAGCCAGCGAAAAATTATGGACTCTTGGATGGGTCAACCAACCAGTAGGCTTATAATGTCATGGGGGCCACCTGCCAGAACAACAAGCGACGGCAACGGCGGCGAAGTCCTTATCTATGCCCACGAAGTTTATGCACCTCAAATGAATTGGCATTATTGGGACTATAAAATGATGTACGCACATGCAGATGGGAAAATCTATTGGTGGCGAACAAGCCGGGAACGCATACCTCCGACAGAAGTAGTTGTAACTTTTAGATAAGTAATGACAAAGATGACTGTAGTTTGGATGTTTTTATCGGCATTAATAACGTCCCAAATTTTCTTTATGTTAAACTTCGACGAAAGAAAACGCCTTTATTTCGACAGACTACCCGAATGGGTCGGATATTTTATCCCTATAGGATATGCTATATTCGTAATATGGGCGGGCCTTGTACAGTTAGAAATTGAGAAAGAAGCAAGATTTGAAGAGAAAATGAGAAATAAACATAATTAACAATCACTTTTTATTCGCCGAAACAGACATCTTTACAGTTGGCTGTTTTATGTTTTTCTCCTCTGTCGCCTTATCTACTATGAGTTTAGCGAGTTGGTTCATATCTTTCCGTTTCTTTTCTTCTTTAGACATGAAGCAAAAGTAAGAAATAAAAAAATAAATTTAATTTTCAAACTGAGACACTACCATAGCGTTAACCAAATGAATTAAATGCGTATTTTTGATTAAAGTTCAAATACCATGCAGTTATCAGACCTTGATATTACTAAATCATACACTTACGCCGACTATTTAAAATGGGCTTTTGATGAACGATTGGAGTTAATTAAAGGCAAAATCTTTAAAATGAGCCCTGCCCCGGGATCTGCTCATCAACTAATCTCGGGCGCTATTTTTAATGAGCTTTATAACTATCTCAAAGGCAAACCCTGCAAGGTAATCCACCCTCCTTTTGATGTACGATTGACTACGAGATCAAAAAAAGACAACAAAGACATTTTAACTGTAGTACAGCCGGATATTGTGGTAGTTTGCGACCCTCTTAAAATTGATGAAAAAGGGTGCCTGGGAGCGCCAGACATCGTTGTTGAAATTTTATCGCCAGGAAACAATAAAAAAGAACTTCAAAATAAATATGAAGTTTATGAAGAAAATGGTGTTCTTGAATATTGGATCATCCATCCATCCGAAAAAACATTTCTCAAATATACTTTAATTGACAACATCTACCAGGCATCAAGGCTGCTCACCACCGGCGACAAATTAAGCACCCCCATATTACCTGGTTTTATATTGAATTTGGACGAGCTATTTGCCGTAACCAATAACTAACACTTTTTTTTCAACTTACCGGATAAAACCAGCCAACACTATTGCAAATCGTCATCCGGCAGGTGGTCATCATCGTCAGGGTCGGGGTCGTCAATATCATTGCCTGTCTGCATATCATGCAGGTCGCTTTCGGCATCCAGTTGGTCGTCAAAATCTTCGTCGTCCTCATCGTCCCAATCGCCTTCAATCTCATCGTCATTCCCGCCGCCCAAAGACAATACATTGGTGTTCATTTTAGCTAAAAAACTTTCCGGCTCAATGTTTGCCGAACGCATTAAAGATATGGCCATATTTAGATTATGTTTTATATGATATGTAACAAGAGGTAAGAAGGGTATGTTTGTTGCCAAATAACGGATTAAAGAAAATCGACTCTTAAAATCTCTTTAATAGTATAATACCCCTTTGCTTCGGGCATATAAACTTCTTTTGGGGCCCAGGTTATTTTGAGTTTTTTATTTAAAAGTAAAGCGGGTGTTTTTATGAATTTTTCAGAACCCGGGAAATTGCCGAACCATAAAAAAGATTTTTCGGTATCCTGATCATCTTTTATCACGATATAATTAAACCCTTTCAAGTCAATCCTTTTAAATGTGCCGAGTGTTGAACTGGTAGCGGCCTCCTCACTGTCCTCTTTTTTTGCCATTGCTGTAGATAGCTGTAAAAAGTACTTGCAGTTTTGCTTCATCAGGTCTTTGCCTAATTCAATACCAACAAGGCGCATAGCCGCCTGATCAGTCATGTCCACTTTCTTTTCAGCTGCCAAATCCGGCAACATATCGGCATGCGCCATCACGCAACTTGTATAAGCTTTAACAGCCTCGCTCTTGGTAGTAATTTTTGAGAGGTCGAGCTTTGAAAGGCTGCTGCAGATACTGTCAGCAAGTCTTCTTTCTACTGGGCCGGGAGTAACCGTTTGGGATTTAGCGGTCGTAATAATTAATGTAAGAATAGCCGTGAAAACGAGTAGATGTTTTTTCATGTTTTTGTTTGTCGCAAAAATAAATTGACAATTTATTTTTAGATGGTAAATATGCTAATTTTCAAGCTGAAAATATTTGAATGGTAAAAATATTATCACTACATTTGCAGCCCCGTAATAGCGGGTAATTAATTAAAAATCAAAGTATAATAATGCAACAGTACGAAATCGTGATCGTTCTAACCCCGTTGTTATCAGTAGAAGTTGCTGCCGAGGCTAACGCCAAGTTCAGCAAAATCTTAACTGATGGCGGAGCCGAAATTGTCCAGGMGGATAATTGGGGTTTGAGAAAATTAGCGTACCCTATTCAAAAAAAGACTACAGGGTACTATCACTTAACTGAATTTAAGGCTCCGGGTGAATTAATTAACAAATTGGAGGTTGAATTAAGGCGCGATGAGCGTGTTTTGCGTTTCCTGACCATTGCTTTAGATAAGCATGCTGTTGCGTACAACGACAAAAAACGTAGCGGTGCCTTTAACAAGAAACCTAAAGCAACAGAGGAGGCTTCGAAATAATGGCAAACGAACAAATTAAATACGTTACTGCTCCAAAGGTGGAGGATAACCGTAAAAAATACTGCCGTTTTAAAAAGAATGGTATTAAGTATATCGATTACAAAGACGCTAACTTTTTATTGAAGTTCATTAACGATCAGGGTAAAGTATTGCCACGCCGTTTAACAGGTACTTCATTAAAATTCCAGCGCAAAGTGGCCCAGGCTGTTAAGCGTGCCCGTCACATTGGCTTATTACCTTACGTTACAGATTCATTAAAATAATAGGAGATTTAAGAAATGGAAGTTATTTTAAAACAAGATGTAAAAAACCTGGGTGATAAAGACGATGTAGTAAACGTTAAACCAGGTTATGGCCGTAACTACCTTTTACCTAAAGGCTTCGCCATATTAGCTACTGTAAGTGCACGCAAAGTTTTAGCTGAAAACTTGAAACAAGCTCAGTTTAAACAAGAAAAAATCCGCAAGGATGCCGATGCAATTGCCGCCCGTTTAGAAGGTGTTAAACTTAACATTGGTGCTAAAGCCGGTGAAAGCGGAAAAATCTTCGGTGCTATCAATACCATCCAGGTTGCTGATGCATTGAAAAAGGAAGGTTTTGATGTTGACCGTCGCCGTATCACCTTTGATCAGGAACCTAAGTTTGTTGGTGATTACATCGCAAACATTAACCTGCACAAAGAAGTTAAGGTACAAGTTCCTTTCTCGGTAGTAGCTGAGTAATTTATATTCCGGAATTTGGAGTTTCGATTTCGGATTCTGACTTAAATTTTAGAATTTTAAAAGGTGTTTTGCAATGCAAAGCACCTTTTTCATTTTATAGAAACTTATTACAATAGTGCAGCGCAATTACAACTCATCAAAATTATCCAACTCAAAGCCGGGTAAAAAAAGTTCGGTATCAAAAAGCAGGTTTAACGGTATTTTTAAGCTTGTTTTCAGAGTTTTTAAGCTGGGATTTATCCTTTTTTTCGGGCTTAGTTTGTTCGGCGTGCTGTTGTTTCGCTTTGTGCGCCCGCCCTTTACCTGGCTGATGATTGAGCGTGGTTTTCAACAAAAAGCCCGTGGTGTAGACTGGAAAGTAGATAAGCAATGGGTAAGTTTCGACGAGATATCTGACAATATGAAACGCGCTGCCGTGGCCGCCGAAGACCAAAGCTTTTTAGAGCACCATGGTTTCGATTTCAGGGCGATAGAAAAAGCTATCGAAAAAAACGCGCACAGTAAAAAACTGATCGGTGGCAGCACCATATCGCAGCAGGTAGCCAAAAACGTTTTCTTGTGGGAAGGCCGCTCGTTGCTGCGTAAAGGGATCGAGGCATATTTTACCGTGCTGATAGAAGTTTTCTGGAGTAAGAAACGCATTATGGAGATGTATCTGAATGAGATTGAAATGGGCGACGGCATTTACGGTATCGAAGCTGCATCGCAGGCCTATTTCCATAAACATGCCTCGGAGCTTACAAAACACGAGGCCGCCGCTATAGCGGTAATATTCCCAAGTCCGCTTAAATGGTCGGCCACAAATCCTACAAGGTATTTAAAGCACCGGCAGTATCTGATCATGAAAAACATGAAAAGGCTGGGGCCATTGGATTTTTAGCCCCTAACCCCCTGAAGGGGGAACAACAGTTGCATTTAGTATGGTCTTTACGAACTTTCGTTCCCCCTTCAGGAGCTACCGTTTGCCCACATCTTTTGGATCTCATCAATTAATAAAACCGAATGTCATTTCGAGCGAACCAGGAGGGGCTTTTGCGCAGGGGTGAGGAGAAATCTTGAACGCCCTACATCCAAACCAGCCAATTGGAATGCAGGGCGTTCAAGATTTCTCTTTCGCGCTCCCACTCTTTGCCCTCCCTTGCTCCATCGAAATGACAATTTTCTTTTATTAAAAGATGTGGGTACACTGTAGCTTCAGGAGCTTCGCTTCTATTTATACTTCCAGTGCCTTGATTTACCTTCGGCAATCCATTCCGCGGCAGTTTCCATGCGTTTCTGACGGGTAGCTTCGCTTTTAGCATCTACAATCCATTCCACATATTCCTTTTTATGCGAGTAGCTGGATTTATCAAAGTTAAAACTCGCGTTAGGGTAGGTTTTTAAAAACTCCGTGAAGTATTCGGGGATAACCAATTCGGTTTTGGGCGCTGACGCCTTTTTTATTGCTTCGGGTGTTTTTTTGCCGCTCTCGTTTAGGGCGATGGCTTGCCGGATAAAATCTTGCAGGATTTCTTTAGATGGCAGGTCTTCTATTTTGGTTATCCGGCCAAAGCTGCCGGCAGAACCATCTCCAATGCTCAATGCACTATGAGGATCATTCAATAACGTTGCCTTCCAAAAACCGAATGAACAGTGCTCTTTGAAAGCAGCCATCTGGCATACCGGGCCTTTATAATCAAAGAAAGGGAAGCCCCATTTTACGGTTTCCATCAATAAGGGGGATGTTTCATGTACAATTTCCCTGATGTATTCCAATATTGGTTTGGCAAAATCCGAGGCTTTTTCAATAAAAGCATCAACGCGACTATCGTATTGTTCCATGAAATAAATTTAGTAACAAATTGTTAAATCGCAACCGGCTTGCAACGTTTAAGAGATATTTTGCATCTTAGCTAAAGCAGGTAATTTCGTCACACAAAATCATATAAGGCTATGACTATAAGAGTATTCAGGTTATTTACTGGAATCATCATACTGGCTTTTACTATTGGTACCAGTTACTGCCAGGTAAAAACCACCTCGCCCAGCCCGTTTACTGATAAGGATATGGTTTCATGGGAGTACAGCTCAAAAATCATCGGCGAAGATTATACCATTTATGTACATTTTCCGCCGGGCTACGATACCACAAAAATCAAATACCCGGTACTGTACATGACCGATGGCGACTGGAATATGACCGTTGCCATGAACTGCTTTAACATGCTGAGGCAGGATTATAAAACTACCGAAGCCCTGATTGTAGGCATAGGCTATGGCAGTCGCCCCAACAAACGTAACCGGGATCTTAACCCCGAAACCGGCGGGCCGAAATTTATATCATTTATTGAGCAGGAAGTAATACCTTTTATACAAAGCAAATACAGGGTTAATGATAATAAGGCTTTATATGGTTATTCATTCGGGGGAATGTTTACCACCATGGTATTGTTTAACCATCCCGGTTTGTTTAATATGGTATTCATAGGCGCACCCGGTAATACCGGCAGGGAACTAATACCATCGGCGCAAAAATACTTTGCAAGTCATACCGATCTTAATTGCCGGGTGTTTTTAGGCGTGGGATCATACGAGCACGAAAATGCAAAGAATATTGAGCAGTTTACTACTTACATGAAAAAGCAAAACTGTAAAAACCTGGATATTGATTTTGCTATTACCCCGGGCGCAAATCATGGTGCAGCCCTGGCACAGGTAATGCAAAACGCCATAGCCTTTGCGTATTGCCAAAAACATAAAGCAATCATGCTAACCGCAAAAGAGCTTGAACCGTACAGCGGTAATTACAAGGTAGCCGGCGACGAAAAAGATACGTTTAAAGTGTACCTGTCGGGAGATAAACTATACTTTAAACAAAACGACCAGTTGCCCCAGGAGTTTGCGCCTTACGCCAAAGATTCATTTTTTATGTATGAGGATGAAAAGGCCGATATCAACTTTAAAACAGAAGGCAGCAAAAAATATTTAGTATTTAATTTCCCGGGTGAAAAGCCGGTAAGATTGGATAGGGTTAATTGATGTCAATTCAGACTGAAAGCCCTTTGGCACAGAACGGTTTTTGGAGGGGCATTTTATTGCGTTAAACAGATAAATTGTGTAGTAAAGGGTTACATCAGAAAAGCTCTTTTATTAGCTTCAACAGGAATTGTTTGTTGATAGTACTTTCTTCACTTTTATCATATAGCGTAAGCATATTGATAAATATGTTTTCGTCAGCCTGGCTAACAAGGTAGGTTATTATTCTATACCCACTACTTTTTCCTTTTCCTTTACTTTTTATGGTCAATCTCACCTTAAATAATCCTCCGCCCAGATCAGCGCCTTGTTTTGGATTGTTAATTAGCTGCTCTTGAAGCTTTTCGAGATCTTCAGACAGAGACGGGTGCTTTTTCTTTAACTCCTTAGCTTTTTTGATGAAAATAGGCGTATAAAAGATCTTATTAGGCATCTTATATATCCTTAAGACTAAGTGATTCTATCTCGCCGGATTGGATCTGTTTTACTTGGTTTAATGCCGTAGCTATCTCCTGAGTAAGTTCACTTTCTTTTGGCAACTCAATAACTTTTGCCTTGAATTTTTTCAAGATCGTTAGCAGCATCTCCGCATCGCTATCTTTTACTTGTACAGTGAAAGTTGTCATATACAAATTTAATGATTATCAACCATTAACCAAATCCCTGAACAACTGAATATGCCAGCTGTTTTTAAATGGTACCTCCCATTTGGTTTCCAGTTCGGTAAGGTTTTGTACCATGTTGTTGTATACAATGGTTTCGGTATTTATTTTGCCTTGTTTCAGCATATCCTCAAAAGCATGGCGGGGGAGGGATAAAATTTCTTCGCCATCTCGGTAGGCCAGGTTAAACCTGTCGAACAGGTTGATGTTAAAATGCTGCCCGATATTCTGCATAAAGTGTACCGACTTATCAATTGAACAGCCGCTGGCGCCTGCCTGGCTTTCGTCAACAATGAGTATCAAAAAACGGTTGTAACGCACTTCGCCCTTGGCCTTTAACTGGTTGTTGTGCGCTGTCCATCCGGTAGTGAATTTATCCAGTTCCTGCTGGATTTGTTGCACCACTTCGTCGGTTAATTTTTTGTCGGCCTGGTAGATCCAAACTCTTGACTGTTGAGAAAATTCCATTTGCAAAAATATCAATTTATTAACTTAGGGTAACATTTTGTTGTCATGGAAACATCAATCTCGTCGTTAATAAAAAAAGCTGCGGCAATTATGGCAATTTTGGCCTCCAGTAGCTTTATTTACGGTTTTAAACCGGGTTTGGACGACCAGGAATGGCTTGCCTGGAGCAACAAATGCCTTACAGAGTCATTTAATCCGCCGCCGGATATCGCACTGAAAAAGTGGGAATTAATACTTACCAACGATTATTTTTTGCGTTTAAGGAAAACTTATCAACACGACAGGCAAGAGTATTTTTCGTTTAATTTACACCGCCTCAACAACGTGGAATACCTGGGCAGTGATACCACAGGAACCCTTAAACTAAGTACCCTAACCGACGATATTATTGTACAAACTTACGAAGACCCTAAAGGTGACTTAGACTCGATGGCTACCGCCATTGAACTGCCCGTAAAACACATGAGCCCCGCAAGATTGGATAGTTTGAAAATAGCGTTGAATTACTTTAAAGCGAAGAGCTTATAATATCGACTATTTAGGGCGATGGATTTTTCGATATTTATATAGTGGCAGGTAATCGCCTTTAAATCCATCCCATACCGCCACGTAAGGTTTAATGTCTATCTTGTTAACATCAACTTTCATTATTTTAAATTCGTAGCGGGTTTCAAACCGATAAATACCAGAGTGGCCTACGTCTACTATATAATAAGGCTCATCCGGAGTCGGCCTTTTTACAACCATTGTTGAAAGATGGAAGTTTAGCCGATGCAACTGCTCAACAACAACGTGAACTTCATGTAATTTATAAAATTTGTTTGCTAACTGCCCTTCAATCCACTCGCTTTCATTAATTGGGTGAATCATACAAGTGGCGCGCTCCGTTGCCCGCAACACGGTAGTAATCATCAACATAAAAGCTAGCCAATAAATCTTCATTTGTTTAAAGCGCTATTATAACCCATTTGCCCTTACCGTTATTTCGGCAATGTCCAACACCTGTATCTCGTCCTGTTTATCCTGGAGCTTAACGCCATCGGTAAGCATGGTCATACAAAAGGGGCAGCCGGCAGCTACAATATTTGCTTTTGCCTCAATTACATCCTGCATGCGTTCAAGGTTAATTTCTTTTTTACCAGGTTCGGGTTCTTTAAACATTTGCCCGCCACCTGCGCCGCAACATAAACCATTACTTTTGCAACGTTTCATTTCAACCAGTTCGGCATCCAGTATCTCCAGCGCGGCACGCGGGGCCTCATAAACATTATTTGCCCGGCCTAAGTAACAGGGGTCATGAAAGGTGATTTTTTTGCCTTTGAAGCTTTCGCCTCCCTCGGCTTTCAGCTTACCTTCATCAATCAGTTGTTGTATCAGCTGGCTATGGTGTATTACATCATAATTACCACCCAAACCCGGATATTCGTTCCTGATGGTGTTAAAACAGTGCGGGCAGCCGGTTACTATTTTTTTAATATTATAAGCATTAAGCACTTCAATATTGGTCATGGCCTGCATCTGGAACAAAAACTCGTTACCGGCCCGCTTGGCGGGGTCGCCGGTGCAGCTTTCTTCGGTACCCAAAACGGCAAAATTGATACCTACATGATGCAGTATTTTACATATATCGCGGGTTATTTTTTGCGCCCGCTCGTCAAAACTACCTGCACAGCCTACCCAGAACAGTATTTCGGGTTCAATGCCGTCGGCGGCCATTTGGGCCATGGTGGGTATTTTGAAGTTTGTCATAAAATCCGGATTATAAGTCGTCGGGCAACTCGTTTATATTGGCTATAAAGTCATCTACGCCATTGTAGTTTTTAAATACAATGGCTGTGTTGTTGGTACTTAACTGGTTCAGGATATCAAGTGCTACATTTAAGGCGGGGCTTTCTTTTCCAAACAATTTGGCATCCCAGTTAATACCGGCCAGAACGTCGTTTTCGTGCATTTCCACACACCAGCTTTCTAAAAATTCGGCTATCAGAATTTCAACCGGCAGGTAGCCTTTCCAATCATCACGTGCGCAAGCTTTGGCCAGAGCCCTGTCCGACCAAAATGGAATCACGCTAATGTCTTCATCATCGCTCGAGTGCGAATTGGCCCAGCCTGTTTTACTTTTCAATCCCCATACCGATTTGGCTGCGGCTGCCCGTTCAATAAATAAATTATATTTCAGTTCGATGGTTGCGGTATCCTGCAGCATATCTGTATTTAATAAAACCTGTAATTAATCGTTGTTTGCCCAGTTCAACCTATCGGCCTGGCTGTACTTCCAGGGGGCGCCGTTATTTTCTACATTGCTAAACATATTGTTCAGGCTTGCCGGTGCCTGTGATTCTTCCATCACTACGTAGCGGCGCATTTCGACAATTATCTCCAGCGGGTTGATATTTACCGGACAGGCCTCGGCACAGGCATTGCAGGTAGTACAGGCCCAAAGTTCTTCACGGGAGATATAATTATCCAACAGCGATTTGCCATCATCATGATCCTTGCCGTGTTTATCCAGGTTGTTGCCCACTTCGGTAAGCCTGTCGCGGGTATCCATCATAATTTTACGCGGAGATAATAGTTTGCCGGTAATATTTGCCGGGCACACCGATGTACACCTGCCGCACTCGGTACAGGTATAGGCCTCCATCAGGTTTTTCCAGGTAAGGTCGGTTACATCTTTTACGCCAAACCTTGCAGGCTCGCCTGTGTTTTCCGGAACGAAGGAAGGATCGAGCATGGCCTTAACCTCGTTGGTAACCGATGCCATATTGGTAAATTTTCCTTTGGTGTTCAGGTTTGAGTAATACACATTGGGGAAAGCCAGCAGGATATGAAAATGCTTGGAGTAGGGCAGGTAATTTAAAAACGCAAGGATACCTATAATATGAAACCACCAGCAACCTCTTTCCAGCATCGCCAATGAAGCTGCGCTATCGGGCAAAATCGGCGCTATAAGCGAGCTTACGGGGAAACTGCCTGCTTTTACATAATGTTCAAAATGCAATAGCTGTAGTTTATAGTCGGCCGCGTTCATGGTTAAAAACGCGGTCATTAGCAATATTTCTATACAAAGGATATAGTTGGCATCTGATTTTGGCCATTGGGTCATCTCGGTGCCCGAAAAGCGCTTCAGGTGCACAATGTTACGCCGGCTTAGGAAAACAATACAGGCAACAAGTACCAACACCGCCAGCACCTCAAAACCGCCTATCAGCAGGTTATACAAGCCACCCAGTGGGGTCGAAAAAATACGGTGCGACCCAAAAATGCCGTCTATCATAATCTCCAGCACTTCCAGGTTGATGATAACGAAGCCTACATAGATAAAAAAATGCATTATGGCCGCAACAGGGCGCTTAATCATTTTGGTTTGGCCAAGGGCTACTTTGGCCATTATTTCCCATCTCGTTGCCGGCTCGTCGCTGCGGTCAACATCCTTACCCAATAATATGTTGCGCCTTATTTTGACTGCGTTTTTGGCAAACAGGTAAACGGCCGCCCCTAAAATGATGATAAATATAGCCTGTGCAATCATTATGCGTGCATAGTATTTTTATTCAAAGTTAGCTGAATTGTTGAAACGGCAAAATGTTACTTGTTATTTAAGATCGGCGTCAATTTTTAAATTTAAATTCATCACTGCCTGCTTTGCGTTTGCTATCCTGGTATTTATTGGCGCTGTGCTGCCCTCAACGTTAATATCTGTCATTTTGCTTAAAGCATCGGTATACCATTTTGCCCATACATCAATTTTATGTTTTTCGGCATCGGCCGGCAATCCGTCTTTAATGGCCTGCGCGCCCAAAGCATATTCATCCTTTAGCCTGTCGGCCGCGTTTTTTTGCAGCTCGTCAATCAGTGTTAACGTAGTTGGTTCATCTGCCGCGGTTAGTGTATAGGCTGTAGCCAACGCACTTACACCCACATTCTTCATTTCCTGTGCCGAAACCATATTTAACCTGTCGGCATCGGTATGGTAAAATACATCGGTAAAATGCCACATCAATAAACCGGGAATTTTGGCCTGCAAAAATGGGGTATGATCGCTGCCGCCTTCAAAAGGGTTGCTTTTTACTACCCAGCCATTATCGCGGCCCTGCTGCATGCAGCGGTTAAGCACCAGATCATTAAAATAATGCGGAAACATATCCGACTCTTTTAACTCACTGCCACCCCACTCAGTATGCTTATCTTTACCACGGGTCCAGATAGCCGATGGGTCGGGCATTTTTTCAATCAGGAAACTGCCGCCTGTTTTGCTTACATCTTCACCCACCATATCCAGGCTTAATCCCCATTTAATACCTTTGGCCCTCAGGGTATCTTCAGTAATATACCTGCCTGTTGATACAATTTCATCGCCCCATAAAAACGTGATGGTACGTTTAGGGCTAAATTTTTTCTGTGCGATAAGCTTCGCGGTTACCCTTGCCATTTCGGCAAGCGTACCTACTCCGGTAGCGTTGTCATTGGCGCCCGGCTCCTGTACATGCGCGCTAAATACAAAACGTTCGTCGGGTTTGGCTGTGCCGCGGGCATTAGCCACAATGGTGAGCTCTTTTGACGGATATATTTTTGATTCCACCTCAACGTGAACCTTAACCGGCCCTTTTTGTAAAGCCGCTTTGAGCCTTTCTTTAGCAGCATACGAAAGCAGGATCCCAAATTTCTGGCTTAACGAATCCTGGTACCTGATACCGCCAAACTGGATAGAATTTACATTTTTTTCGGGCTGCGTGTAGGCTGGCATGCTATAACCCATTGCACCAAGCGCGCCGTTTTTAACAGCCGATGTATAAAACCTGCCCACATTAGTTTCGGCAAAAATAATTTTGCCTTTTAAATCCTTGCCGTCGAGGTTTTTCATGCCGGCTTCATCAACAAAAAGCACATCGGCGTCAACTCCTCCCGGCGGGGTACTTGCTGAATAAATAGCCAGCATGTTGCGGTTGGTAGTAAACGTAAGCAAGGGTTTTGCGTCGCCCTCAATGGTTACAACCGCGTTTACCGGTTCCCAGGTGGGGCGGTGCATTTCGCGGGTTTCAATGCGGTAGGTTAGCGGACCGTCGGCCTCACCTTTTACCTCTTTTTTATATCCGGCCTGCTGTAGTGTTTTTTCAACTTCGTATATACTTTCGTTAAAGCCCGAATTACCGGGAATCCTCCAGCGTTTTTCAACAAACGCTACCGTTTTATAAGCATTGGCCTCAATAAATGTATTTCGCAAAAGGGGGTAATAACTATCAATAGCATTTGAACTTTGAGCGTTTGCCACCCCGGCAGATAGTGCAAGCAATGTTATTAATAACGGTTTAATCATAAGGGCAAGTTAGCGATTGCCGGGTATAAAGCAAAATAGGTGGAGGTTGCAATGTTTTTTGTAGAGACGCATCACATGCGTCTCCCGCATGCAATCGAATCTGCCTGACATGTTGGTTCACACGCACATTTGATTTGAACGCTGGTCACGACTCACCCCGGCTACGCTGCGCTGGCCGAATCTCTTTCCGGCTTGCGCCGCGAAGAGGGTTGAGGAAAGAAAAATATTTTTTTAGCCCCTCTATGCGACGCAGTCGGAGAGAGGGGCAGACGGGCGCAGCCTCGTCGGGGTGAGTCAACTCGCCGACATGCGATGTACATCATCTGGCCTTCAGAGTTCCCGATTTTACAACTCGCAAGGCGCTAAGAAACTAAGCGATTTGATTGTTTTTTGTGCTTTGCGCTTTAGCGCGAAAAAAGCATCCTCCCAATAAATCTCATCCCATGCCTTTTTACAGCGTTCATAAAGTGATGGAAATCAGATTTGTTAATGACTTGCATTATAAGTTACGCTTTTATTTAAGGTTATTTTTACTTAATAATTCAGGCGATATGAATAACATCCTCGTGCTTACCGATTTTTCTGAAAATGCAAACCACGCAGCCAAGGCAGCCCCGCTGCTTGCCGCGAAATTGCACAACGACATCATTATTTTTAATTCATACTATAACCATCCGGTAATACCTGTTTATGCAGGTGGACCTTTAGCGGTTGATGAGCTTGTTTTTCGGAAAGGGGACAGCAACACCGCGCTTCATCAGTTGGCCAGGCAATTGGRCCATTTACACAACGGGAAGGTTGATGAAGCATTTAAGCCCCAAATCCACATGCAATGTGGCGAAGGCTCGCTGGGAAATAACCTGGCGGCAGTTATTAATGAAAAAAAAGTATCGTTTATAGTAATGGGCGGCAGTTTAAACAGCCCGCTTAATCATCTTTTTTTTGGTAGCGATACTATGGATGTGATTGACCATGCATCATGCCCGGTTATAATTATTCCTCCAAAGGTTACGCTGGAAAAGCTGAAGAAAATCACTTTAGCAACTGCATTTGAACCGTTTGATAATTTTGCCGTCACCTACCTGGCCAATCTGAGCAACAAGTTGGGTTTTGAGCTGGAAATAGTACATATATCGGTGTTTGAAAAGTATGAGGATACTGATAAAGAAAAAGCTTTGCTAAGGCATATCAAAAAGCTTGAAGATTCGGCCATTGTTTATAAACAGATACGCGGGAAAGATGTAATTGACAGGCTGAACCACCTTTGCAAAGAGAACGGATCGGATATGCTTGCGCTGGTTCATTATGAGCATGGCTTGCTTTCAAGTATTTTTAAGAAATCTACCACCGAGAAAGCGCTTGGTCACCATCATATCCCACTGATGGTTATTCCCGCAGACATTCAATAAGTAGTTTGTTTGACGATTGTTTTACTAATTGCCGATTCAAAAGCCCCAAATGACATTAAATAACCTGGATATAAAAGGACTAAGCAGCAAGGAGGTTACAGAGGCCAGGCAGCGGTATGGCGCCAACAGCCTTACCTATAAAAAAGAAAACGGTTTTATTGATGCCCTAAAAAGTATTGCAAAGGAGCCAATGGTTATTTTATTATTGGTTACCGCGGCTATTTATTTTATCAGCGGGAAAAATGGCGACGGCTTTTTCCTGGCATCGGCCGTTATATTGGTATCGGGCATTTCGCTATACCAGGATTCGCGGAGCAGGAATGCCCTTGATAAGCTTAAAGATTACTCGCAGCCAACCTGCAAAGTGATAAGGGATGGTGTTATAGTAGAAATAAAAAGCGACGACCTGGTTATTGGCGATTGTTTGATTGTTGAAGAAGGTACTTCTGTATCGGCCGATGGCGTAATTATCCAATCGAATGATTTTTCGGTAAATGAAAGTATCCTTACCGGCGAATCGCTGCCGGTTTATAAAGATAAATCGTCAACAGATAATACAATTTTGCGAGGTACTACGGTGGCCGGCGGCCTGGCGATTGCCAAAGTAACGGCTATTGGCAATAAAACCCGGCTGGGCGCTATTGGCAAAAGCCTGGAAGCAATTAGCGAAGAAAAGACCCCGCTTGAACTACAGATTAACAATTTTGTAAAAAAAATGGTGGTTGCCGGCGCCATTATTTTTATTATAGTATGGGCTATTAACTACACGCATTCCCGCAACCTTACTGATAGCCTGATTAAGGCGCTTACCCTGGCTATGAGTATTTTGCCCGAGGAGATACCGGTCGCCTTTACCTCGTTTATGGCTTTAGGTGCCTGGCGCTTAATGAAAATGGGTATAGTAGTTAAGCAAATGAAAACGGTTGAAACCCTGGGCAGCGCATCTGTGATATGTACCGATAAAACCGGTACCATTACCGAAAATAAAATGAGCCTGGCTAAGGTTTTCGCACTCGAATCGGGCAAGGTTACGGATGCCGGTGGAACATACGATGAACCTGAACGGAAACTTATAAGGCTGGCGATGTGGGCCAGCGAGCCTATTCCTTTTGATCCTATGGAAATTGCTTTGCATGAGGCCTATACAAAAACGGCCGTAACCGATGAAAGGCCCCGATATAAAATGGTTCACGAATACCCGCTGGGTGGTAAGCCGCCCATGATGACCCACTTGTTTGAAAACGACAATAAGGAACGGATTATAGCAGCCAAAGGCGCACCCGAGGCGATAATGAAGGTAGCCGGACTGGCTGAAACCGAACTACAGCAGTTGCAAACTACTATTGATGCACTTGCATCTGAAGGCTATCGTATTTTGGCGGTGGCGGAGGCCCATTTTGCCGGAGACAATTTTCCTGCTACACAACAGGAGTTTGAATTTGGGTTTAAAGGTTTGGTGGCTTTTTATGATCCGCCTAAAAAAAATATAAAAGCAGTACTCGAAACCTTTTATAAGGCAGGTATTACAGTGAAGATTGTAACCGGAGATAATGCTGCTACCACAGCCGCAATTGCCCGGCAAATTGACTTTAAGGGCGCCGATAAATGCATCAGTGGTGATGAACTGATGGAACTGGATAGCAAACAGCTTGAGCATAGTGTTGAAAAGCTAAACATTTTTACCCGTATGTACCCCGATGCAAAGCTCAGGATTATTAATGCATTAAAAGCGCAACAGGAAATAGTAGCCATGACAGGCGATGGCGTTAACGATGGCCCTGCACTTAAAGCCGCTCATATTGGCATAGCCATGGGCAAAAAGGGAACAGAAATTGCCAGGCAGGCCGCGTCGCTCATATTGCTGGAAGATGATTTATCAAAAATGACAGATGCAGTGGCCATGGGCCGCAAGATTTATACTAACCTTAAAAAGGCAATACAATATATCATCTCCATCCACATACCCATCATACTAACGGTGTTTATCCCTCTGGCACTCGGCTGGGTATATCCCAACATATTTTCGCCGGTGCATATTATTTTTTTAGAATTGATTATGGGGCCTACCTGTTCTATCATCTATGAAAACGAACCCATGGAAAAAAATACCATGCTGCAAAAGCCCCGGCCATTTACTACTACTTTTTTTAACTGGAAGGAGTTAGCCACCAGCGTTGTGCAGGGGCTAATGATAACCGCCGGAACTTTAGTTACCTACCAATGGGCGGTAAAAGCCGGGTTAAATGAGCCGCAAACCCGCGCCATGGTTTTTACCTGCCTTATAGCTGCCAATGTATTGCTCACGCTGGTAAATCGCTCCTTTTATTATTCACTTTTTACAACTATAAAGTATAAAAACAATTTGGTGTTGCTCATAATTGGTATCACCATAATCATTACTGGTTTATTGCTTTACGTAAAACCTTTATCCGTTTTCTTTGGGTTTGCATCGCTGAGTTTGTTTCAATTAGCGTTTGCTTTTGGTGCCGGATTTTCATCTGTTGCCTGGTATGAAATTGTTAAGTGGAGAAAGCGGAGGGCAAATCAATTAAGTTAAGATCCGCACCCAGGGTGAATAATGCGGAATAAGGAATTTATAGCATTTAAAAATAAAAGTGCCAAAATTTCGCCCTGTTTTTTAAAAAAACGGGTCCGCCGTTCTGGAAACGAAACTTGTGGCGTAAAAATACGTAAACTACGTGTAGTACTGCCATAAACCACAGTGCACAGACCTAATTATACAATTCGTGCTTAAAGCCAGCCAGATCATTCATTTATGGATTAGTGTTTTTTTATTTGCGGGCATGCCGCTGGCTTGTTTTGCGCAAAACCAAAGCCTGAAGTTTGAGCATATCGGAACCCGGGACGGGCTATCGCAGATTGATGTAAGCAGTATTATCCAGGATAGCCGCGGGTTTATGTGGATTGGCACCGGCAATGGTCTTAACCGGTACGATGGGTATAAATTCACCAACTATCGGTTTGACCTGGCTAACATCAGTTCGTTAAGCAACAACGTTATCAGCGACCTGGCAGAAGATAAATCCGGAAATATTTGGATAGCCACCAAAGGTGGATTAAATAAGTTTGACAGGGCTTCCGGCCGCTTTATCAGGTACCTGCATAACGACCATGACCCCGCAAGCTTGGCTGTAGATGTGGTTAATCGGCTAAGTTTTGATAGTGCGGGCAATTTGTGGATAGCGACCCAAAACGGAGGGCTTGATTACCTCGATGTGCGTTCAAACAAATTCAGGCATTACACACATTCCGACGTGGATAGTAATAGCCTGAGCAATAATACCGTATACACAGTTTTTACCGACTCGCACCACAACCTGTGGGTGGGAACGGCCGGCGGGTTAAACCTTTACCAGCCGGCAAGTAATAACTTTTCGAGGTTTAAATATTCAGATAATGATGTAGGCGCATCAGGCGATCATATCTTTTGCATCTATGAAGATAGGGCCGGCAACCTGTACCTGGGCACTATATCACAGGGGGTTTTTGTATTTAATCCTGCAAAGCACACTTTAAGGCACATAAACAATAAAGATAGCCTGGGTAATACCAGTTCGGTAAACACAGTAAATAGCCTGGGGCAGGATGATGATGGCAATATTTGGATAGGGGCCGAACATGGCGGGCTAAATTTATTGGATGCTTCTGGCAATCTTTATAATTACCAGCATGACGATATTGACAATAACAGTATAAAAGGCATCACTATTAATGCCATCTATAAAGATAAAACCGGCAATATGTGGCTGGGCGCTTTTGGTGGTGGAATCAACCTTTATAAAAAGGCAACTTCCAGCTTTGCACTTTACCAGCACAATTCTTCACCATCAAGCCTCTCGAGCAATTTTGTGCTTGACCTGTTTGAGGATCGGGATAAAAATATCTGGGTAGGTACCGATGGCGGCGGGCTCGACCTGTTTAACCGGTCAACTGGGTCCTTTAGGCATTATAAACAACCGCCCGCCGGCAAAAACGGTATTGCAGGCAATTACGTGCTAACTACAACCCAACACCCCGATGGAAACCTATGGATTGGCACCTGGGGCGATGGGTTCAGTATATTTAATCCTAAAACGGGCGCATTTAAAAATTATAAGGCAAACCCCGCCAAACCGGATGGGCCAGGCGGCAATAATATTTACGCCATACTGCATACCAAAGATCAAAACACCTGGCTGGGAACATTTAATGACGGGTTGGACTTTTATAATCATAAAATCGGCAAGTTTAAACATTTCAGGTACGATGCGCATAACCCGCAAAGCATCAGCAGCAACCGCATTTATGATTTGTGCGAAGACCGTGATGGCAACTTGTGGATTGGCACAAATGATAATGGGCTTGATATGTTAGATAGTAAAACAGGCGTTTTTACCCATTTTAGGCACCAGGACGGGCGGAACAGCCTGAGCAGTAATACGGTTACAGATATTTTTTTAGATAGCAAAGGTAAATTATGGCTTTGTACCATTAGTGGCCTTAATTTATTTGACCCGGTTACTAAGCATTTTACAG
Source organism: Mucilaginibacter sp. P4_D1 (assembly GCF_056401935.1). NCBI lineage: Bacteria > Pseudomonadati > Bacteroidota > Sphingobacteriia > Sphingobacteriales > Sphingobacteriaceae > Mucilaginibacter > Mucilaginibacter sp. P4_D1. The sequence goes on along the minus strand of NZ_JBFUIJ010000006.1, from coordinate 3,328 downwards.
TTTTCACCAAAAAAGATGGCCTGGCCAGCGATATAATTTATGCGATAAAAGAGGATGGTGCCGGTAATTTTTGGGCCAGTACCAACAACGGCATATCGATGTACAACCCGGTTACGCGGTTGTTTAAAAATTACACAACCGAAGATGGCTTACAGGGCGATGATTTTAAACCACATTCGGCTTTAAGGACAAGCAATGGGGCGATTTTTTTTGGAGGCATTAATGGCTTTAACGCTTTTTATCCGGCGCGGATACTCCGGCCGGCACCATTTTCGCCGGTGGTTATAACATCGTTTCTTGTTTTCAACAAACCTGTAAGCACCGTATTACGTGCGGATGATCCAAACGCGCTGAAGCAGGACATAGCTGATACCAGGAGTATTACCCTATCCTACAGGCAATCTGATATCTCGATGGAATATGCTGCCCTCGACTTTGCCTCTGCCGACAGGAAAAAATACGCCTTTATCCTGCAGAATTATGATACCCAGTGGAGTGAAGTTGGGAGCAGGAATACTGCCTCCTACACCAACCTGCCTGCCGGCGAATACTATTTTAAAATAAAGTACCAGAGTAGCGCCGGGCAATGGTCGCCGGTGACAACTGCACTTAAAATTACCATTGTACCTCCATTTTGGTTAACATGGTGGTTCAAATTGCTCGCCGTTATCGTTTTAGCGTCCGCTATATATGGGCTTTTCAGGTACCGGGTAAGGTTTATCAAACTGCGGCAGCTGGTATTGGAGCGGCAAGTACAGGAACGTACCGAGCTGCTGGCCAAAATGACAATTGATGAGCATAAAGCACGAATGGAGGCCGAGCAGGCCAACGCGGCCAAAAGCCTTTTTATGGCTACCATGAGCCACGAGATACGCACGCCGATGAACGGTGTAGTGGGCATGGCCATGCTTTTATCGGGCACGCAGCTTACCCCCGAGCAGGAAGAGTATACCGAAACCATTAAAAATTGCGGCGATGCGTTGTTATCTGTAATTAACGATATCCTGGATTTTTCGAAGATAGAATCGGGGAAAATGGAGCTGGATGAAAACGATTTCGACCTGCGGACCTGTATTGAGGGTACCCTCGATGTGTTTGCAGGTGGTGCGTTTAAACCCAACCTGGAGTTGCTTTACCAGATTGCACCCGATGTTCCGGTAGTTGTTTTTGGCGATGAGCTGCGCCTGAGGCAGGTACTGCTAAACCTGGTGAGTAATGCCGTTAAGTTTACTGTACGGGGCGAGATTGTTATTAATGTAAGTATGGTGCCCGGCCACAACCAGGATTTCGCTTTATCGTTTAGCGTCCGCGATACAGGTATAGGGATTCCGTCCGAAAAATTAGACAAACTTTTTCATGCTTTTTCACAGGTCGACTCGGGTACAACCCGCAAATACGGTGGGAGCGGGCTAGGCCTTACCATTAGCAAACGACTGATTGAACTGATGGGCGGTGATATTAAAGTTGAAAGCGAATTTGGGAAAGGTACTACTTTTTGTTTCCATATTAAATCGGCAAAGGGGCATGAAAGTGGTATAGCCGAGCATTTGGAAAGCCATGCCGGCTTGCAAGGAAAACATATATTGATTGTTGATGACAATGATGCAAGCCGCGGGGTATTGCAGGCGCAACTTGCACAATGGGAATTTACTGCGACAGCGGTAGGGTCGGGGAGTGAGGCCCTGGAAATATTGGCTGTGAATGATAAGATTGACCTGGTATTGGCCGATTTTAATATGCCCGAAATGGATGGCTTCCAGATGACAAAACTTATACTGGCCAGCTACCCCGCTGTGCGTGTGATTTTGCTTGGGCCAGCAAGCCATGAACAGTACAAAAAAGAACCTGGTCTTTTTAACGCTGTAGTAGCCAAACCTGTTAAATATCATGTGCTTTATAGCACTATCATTAGCCAGTTAAAAAAGGTTGATGTGGCCCACGAACCCCATGTGCGCGGAAACCTGTTTACTGAAGAATTTGCCAGGCAATATCCGATAGATATCCTGATAGCAGAAGATAATTTGATTAACCAGAAGCTGGCCATGCGGGTACTCACAAAAATGGGTTATGCACCTGATGTGGCCCCGAATGGACTGGCAGCTTTGGATTCGCTTACCCGCAAAAATTATGGGCTGATTTTTATGGACGTTCAGATGCCCGAGATGGATGGGCTGGAGGCCACCAGGCAAATTAGGCAGCAACATCTTCATCAGCCCGTTATTGTGGCGATGACAGCGAATGCTATGCCCGAAGACCGTGGGGCATGCCTTGCTGCCGGCATGGATGATTATCTGAGCAAACCTATAAAAGTGGATGAGATACTATCGGCGATAGAAAAATGGTGGAAAAAAACGCAGGATTACTAAATACTGTTTCGGCAGAGCGAATTGTGCTATCAGGTTTAGTGTTAACCATGACAAAATATAAAATATTGACTATCAATAACTTGTAAATATTTTATCTGAAATATGTTAAGTTATGTTAACCCAATTAGATGCGTTTGACCTGTTACGCCGCCGAGTACCTTAAATAGGTATCGTTTAAAGTTTGTTTACTAAAAGGTTTGGAGACGAAGGATTTGACGAACGGATAATTCTTTGATCTTGAAAAGTCCCTGGGATCAATGGATGACGATACAATGTATACATCAACTGTTTTCTTAAAAAGGGGAATTAACTCCTTAAATTGAGCCAGGAATTCCCAGCCGTTAAAATCGGGCATATGAAGATCTAAAAATATTAAATCAGGAAGTTTATCATTAAAACTGCTGTTTTCCCTTAAAGATTGAATTTGCAACCGGGCATCCGAGCTATGTGTAACATGTTGAAAGAGCTTACCGGAGTCAATCATCCGCTGTAAAATCAGGTGTTCAATCGGGTTATCGTCAATTATCAAAAGCCGGCACATATCTCTTTATGTTTATAATGTGTCTAATGCAAATTCGATGCCATGATTTACGCTGCGCTTGTCATTAGTCATTTCGCTTCGCTGTCATTGGTCATTGTCGCTTTTCGAAAAATAGTTTGAAATAATTAAAACAATAAAGTCTCTGGTCGATTCCTCACAACTCACAACTCACAACTCACAACTCACAACTCACTGTTGTCCGGTAAACATATTAAAGAAAAAAACAGGGGCAAATAGCCCCTGTAAAGTTTAACTTTGAATTACCACACCCAAAGTTTGAACTTATGCCCAAAAGTACATTTTTTACCGGACAGCCGATCTTCAATCAGCTACTTTCTTATATCCCGGGCGCTAAAGTCGAACAGTTAACCCTTGCGCACAATTCCAATCATTATTGTAAGAAGTTTAAGACATATGACCA